>DXGZ01000045.1 GCA_019113645.1 Candidatus Mediterraneibacter vanvlietii
TAATAATCTGTCGGATTTGGTCTTTTGCTACTGCCATAAATAAACTCCTTTTCGATAAGAATTGTCATATCTATAATTCTTACCAAAAAGGAGCCATTTTTTACCAAAGCCACAAAGTTTTTTACACTACCATCCATTCCTCGCCTTTTTTCTCACGGCATTCCTCACTGCACGCCTTCATAAGCCGCCACAATGCTCCTGACTTTCGCAGTCACATAACTGCTGCCGCCCTTATCCTTCACATCTTCCACCATTCCGACCACAGCCACCGGCTTGTCGATGTCATCCACAGTCTCGCAGATGAACCATCCCCTCTCGATTCCGGTTGTGTCATCCTGGCTCTCCTTGATCTCCGCTGTCCCGGTCTTGCCGAGCATTGTAATGCCGTCGATCTTCGCGCCGGCGCCTGTCCCGGTGGGATTTTCGATCACCTGGATGAGATCATTTTTCACAGTCTCTGCCGTCTCCGCGGATACGACCTGCTCTTTCCACACCTGAGCCGTATAGTTTTCCTCCCAGGCAAGGGTGGGCCTGAGCATGTTTCCGCTGTTTACGAACATGGAATACATGGACAGCAGGTGAACCGGATTCACCAGCAGCTGCCCCTGTCCGTATCCTGTATCCGCCAGCTGGATGTCAGAGTCAATATTTCCATCATCATCCCATGTGGACTGCTGCAGAGTCAGCTCAAACGGGACCGCTTCATCGAATCCCATTTTTGAGAAATATTCTTTCATCACATCTGTTCCAATGTTCAATGCTGCCCGGGCGAAATAAATATTATCCGAATACACGAGTGCATTTTCCAGATTTACATTTTCACCGTAATCTGTCAGAGTTGTCACATAATAATCGCCCCAACTCGCGTCTTTCTGCCAGCTCAGCCCCACATACCCGAGATTTGCAGCCGGATCGATCTTCCCACTGTCCACGCCGATGGCCGCCGTGATTCCCTTGAATGTGGATCCCGGCACCCAGGTACTGACGAAACGGTTATTCAGCGGCATATCTTCGGAATTGTTCAGTTCATTCCACCGTTCATCGGACAGTCCCAGGATGAACTCATTCGGGTCATATCCGGGCGCGCTCACCAGCGCCAGGATTTCCCCGGTGGTCGGGTCCATCGCCGCTGCCACGCCCCTGTCATCTTTGAACTGGTCGTATGCGGCCTGCTGAGCGGTCATATCTATGGTAGTCCTCACGTCCTGTCCGTCTTGCGCGTCCTGCCGCGCCAGTTCCTCGATCACCGCTCCGTTTGCGTCCACGATATTGATCGCCACACCGTCTTCCGCGCGGAGCTGTTCTTCATACGCTGCTTCCAGACCGGTTCTTCCGATCACGCTGCCTGCATGATACCCCTGACCTTCCAGCTCTTCCAGATCCTCCGCAGTCACAGACTGCACATACCCTGTGAGATGTCCTGCTGCCTCGCCCATGGGATATACCCTTGCCTGTGCGTCCTGAATCAAAATGCCCGGAATTGCCAGAAGCTGTTCCTCTGTTTCCGTATCATTTTTCGAAATCTGTTTCAGCGGAACAAATGTATCATCCTGAACATAAGACGCGCTCAGACTGCTGTTAATCGTATCCGTACTGATATTCAGAAGCTCTGCAATCTTCTGAATATCCGCCGCTGCATCTTCATTCATTTTTCCCGGAACGAGTCCTACCTGAGAAACCGTGCCCTGCATGGCAAGCGGATTGCCCAGCCGGTCATAAATCGTCCCCCGTTGCGCCTGCACGGTATCCACCGAGACTCTGTATTCTTCCAGCAGAGACGGGAAAATCAGCGTAGAATCCCAGTCGATCCGGTACTCTCCCTGTCCGTTTTTCTTCAGCGTCATCTGATTGTCAAAATCCACCTGTCCCGCCGATGTGTTCATCGAAGTAGAATACGTGACAACTTCCGTGTCCTCGCCTCTGTCATTCTCGGGTTCGGGTACGGTCACCTGAATATCCGCTGCCCCGATACCTTCATAAATATTCTGATTTCTGGTGATAAAATCTTCCTCGCTGTACGTGCTCTGGGACTCACTGTCCAGAAGGGCGTACATCTGATCATATTTTCCTTCACTGAGATAAGAAAAATATTCTTTCACCGTATCCTCCGCCTTTGCCTGATGCCAGAGCATGTTCCAGAGGACAAATCCCACTGCCGCAATAACCAGAAGCACGGCAACCACCGCGCAGACAATGAGCACTGTTCTTTTATTTCCATTTTTTTCCTTTGAATTCATACGCCTTCTTTTCCCTGACATGAGACCTCCCCTTTCCCGTTTCGGTTCAATGCTACACTTTGATATTACATTTGTAATCCTTATTTGTCAACTACAGAAACCGTCTTCCTGTAAAGAAAATCTGAGTTTCTCGGACCGAAAACCTGAATAGAACAAGTCCAAAATCCGCGGGAGATCATTATTGAAAACGTATTCTGCGGAAAGGGGATGCCGGATTCGGCATCCCCTTCCCTCCGAAAAGTGTTCGTGAATTATCTCCCGCAGATTTCTGCGCTGTCCCGACCGGAAAGTTTTCTGTTCGACATACTCGCAATTCAAAAAAACAGACGGAACCGGCAGGATAATGACTAAGATCTATGAATTTAGACAGTCAGTTTTAAACAATGTTGTCAAGTATGAAAATTCATAGCCCTTAGTCGATATCTTTCCGACTGCTCTCGTGCTTTTCCAAAATCTGAATTTACTCTGACTCTTCCGATTTGAACAGACCAGAGAACTGCGGAATAAAATCTGGAAAAGCTTTTCAAAGGGGAGGGACATTGGATTTGGCGACTTCGGAATGGAGTTAAAAAACTTGGGATCTGGCGCAATGACGTTAACAGGGCAGATGGGATTGTCTGAGTGCAACGAGTTGCCCATCTGCCCTGTTGGTTTTAGTCATTTGTCAGATCCCTTAGTTTTTCTTACTCCATGGAGCGGAGCAAAAGACAATGCCCCTCCCCTTTGAATACGAGTCCGTAATCTCTATTCCGCAGTTCTCGGACTGTCCGTCCAATCCGAAGAATCAGAGAAACTCAGATTTTTTTACAGCCTCATCTTAAAATCTTCGTATCCAAACTCACGCACAATCTCGCAGCTGCCGTCCGCTCTCTCCAGCACAATATCCGGCAGACGCATTCCGTTAAATGTATTCGTCTTCACCATCGTATAGATCGCCATGTCGCCGAATTCCAGCCGTTCGCCGACCGCCAGCTCATGGTCAAAAGAATAATCCCCGATCACATCCCCGGCAAGGCAGGTCGGTCCCGCAAGCCGGTAAATGTATCTCTTGCTTTCCCCATCTGCTGCTGAAGACTCTTCCGCCGGATTCTCCACCGTCGAATCAGCTTCTGACAGAACTTCTTCCCCCGGATTTCCGGCGCCTTTGAGCGGCGGCCGGTAGGGCATCTCCAGCACATCCGGCATATGGCACGCCGCCGAAGTGTCCAGCACGGCGATCTTCATCCCGTTATCGACGATCTCCAGAACTTCCGTCAGCAGGACGCCTGCATTAAGCGCTACAGCCTCCCCCGGCTCCAGATAGACCTCAACTCCATAAGTTTCCTTCACATGCCGGATGCATTTCTTCAGAAGCTCCCTGTCGTAATCCGGCCGGGTGATATGATGTCCTCCGCCGAAATTCAGCCATTTCATCCCGTGGAGATATTCTCCGAACTTCTCTTCCACTGCCTGAAGCGTCACGGCGAGATCATCCGAGTTCTGCTCGCACAGCGTATGGAAATGCAGGCCGTCCAGGGACCGGATATCTTCATCCGACATTTCCTCCCGGAACTTTGCGAGGGTTGTGCCAAGACGAGAGTATGGCGCGCAGGGATCATAGATAGCATGTCCTTCCTGCGTGGAACATTCCGGATTGATGCGCAGCCCCATGCTTCTTCCCGCAGCCTTCACCTGATTCCGGTACTTTTTCAGCTGCGCCGGCGAGTTAAACACGATGTGGTCACACAGCCTCAGGATCTCCGGCATCTCTTCCGCCCGGTACGCCGGTGAGAAGATGTGGTTCTCCTTCCCCATTTCCTCGTACCCCAGCCTCGCTTCATACAGCCCGCTTGCCGTAGCGCCGTCCAGATATTCCCCGATCATGGGATACACGCTGTACATGGAAAACGCCTTCTGCGCCAGCAGAATATGACATCCCGTCTCCTCCCGCATATCCCGCAGGATCTCCAGGTTCTCCCGCAGCTTATCCTCCTGCACCACATAGCATGGCGTCCTGAGTTTCTCCCGTCTCATATCCTCTCTGATACTCCTTTCGTTCATCCAGACACGGCTCTTTCCGGCCGCAAGCTCTGCGGTTTGGGTGTCCCCTTCGGGCCGAACCAACCTAATCTACCAGTTCCGGATCTTCACTGATCTTCCACGGCAGCCCCCATTTATTCAGGGCATCCATAAACGGATCCGGATCAAACTCTTCCATATTGTAAACGCCCGGTTTCTTCCATGTGCCGGTCATCACCATCATGGCTCCGATCATTGCCGGAACTCCCGTTGTATACGCAACTGCCTGAGAGCCCACTTCCTTATAGCACTCCTGGTGGTCGCATGTGTTGTAGATATACAGTTTCTTTTCCTGTCCGTCCTTCTTACCGATGAAGATGCATCCGATATTCGTCTTACCCTTTGTTCTCGGACCAAGGGATGACGGATCCGGCAGCACTGCTTTCAGGAACTGAAGCGGCACGATCTCCTTTCCTTCATACATGATCGGTTCAATGGATGTCATTCCTACATCCTCCAGACAGCGCAGATGAGTGAGATAGCTCTCCCCGAATGTCATGAAGAAACGGATTCTCTTGATGCCCGGGATGTTGAGAGCCAGAGACTCGATCTCCTCATGATGGAGCAGATACATATCCTTCTCCCCGATCTCCGGGAAATTGTAAACCCTCTTGATCTCCATGGGCTCTGTCTCTACCCAGTGACCGTCCTCCCAGTAGGAACCTTTCGCAGACACCTCACGGATGTTGATCTCCGGGTTAAAATTTGTGGCAAACGGATAACCATGATCTCCTGCGTTGCAGTCCAGGATATCAATATAGTTTATTTCGTCAAAATAATGTTTCAGCGCATAAGCGGAGAATACGCTCGTAACCCCAGGATCAAATCCGCTTCCAAGCAGTGCGGTCAGTCCTGCCTTCTCATATTTCTCACGGTAAGCCCACTGCCATTTGTATTCAAACTTCGCTGTATCTTCCGGCTCATAGTTGGCAGTGTCAATGTAGTGAACTCCTGCTTCCAGACACGCGTCCATGATCGTCAGATCCTGATACGGCAGCGCCAGGTTCAGCACTACTTCCGGCCGCTCCTTTTTAATCAGAGCAGTCAGCTCCTCCACATTGTCCGCATCCACCTGCGCGGTCGTGATCTTTGTCGATGTTGTTCCCTGCAGTTTCTCCTTCAGCGCGTCACATTTTGACACTGTTCTGCTGGCAATGCACAGCTCAGAGAACACCTCGCTGTTCTGACAGATCTTATGAATTGCCACACTTGCTACACCTCCGCAGCCAATAACCATTACTTTTCCCATTTTTCTTCTCCTCTCGTGAATCTCATTTTATCGTTCTATTTCTCCCGGTTCGCTGCCGCGATCAGCATCTCCCGGATGATCTTGCACGCCACTGCCGTGGAAGCCCCGGTCGGATCACAGGGCGGACACAGCTCATTGACATCACAGCCAATCAGATTGACGCTCCGGCATACTTTCGTCACACCTTCCATAGCAGTCAGAAAATCAACTCCTCCCGGCTCCGGCGTCCCCGTCCCCGGAAAATAAGACGGATCCATCACATCCAGGTCCACCGTGAAATACACAGGCGCATCCCCGATCTCCTGAATAGTCTCCTCCAGACCGTCCAGCCGGAATGGATGGAAATCCGTGTGTCCGCTTCTCGCCCAGTCGAACTCCGACTTCTCGCCTGAGCGGATGCCGAACTGGTGAATCCTGCCGTCGCCCAGTATCTCCCAGCATCTTCTTATCACACATGCATGGGACAGTTTCACGCCCAGATAATCTTCCCTCAGATCCGTGTGGGCATCAAAATGAATGATATGCATGTCCGGATATTTCTCTGCCGCAGCCCGTACCGCCCCCAGCGTCACCAGGTGTTCCCCGCCGATCATAAAAGGCAGTTTGTCATCCTTCAAAATTCTGCGCGCGGTATCCTCGATCTGGTCCAGCACCTGCTCCGAACTCCCGATGGCAAGTTCCAGGTCGCCGCAGTCATACACCACATTCTCCGGAAGTTCCAGATCCTGATATGGGCTGTAGATCTCAAGCCCGTAAGAATCATTCCGGATCTCCCTGCCCGCGAAACGGGTGCCCGGACGAAACGAAGTCGTTGAATCGTAGGGCGCTCCAAAGAGAACGATCCGCGCCTCATCGTATTCCGCGTCACAGCCAATATAATTTACAATATTTTTCCACATCTCCATATTTCCAACCTTCCTTGAAGATAACAGTTCAGTAGCGCCATTCGGAAAACCGCACTGACGTGCTTATTGCGGCTGCGCCGCCGTTTTCCTCATATACGGGCGCTCAGCCCATGGACCTGCCCGCTCGAAAAATCATGCAAGCATGATTTTCTCTCACTGACAGTCCCATGGCTGAACTGTTATTTTACATCCCCGGCTTTCCTTCCACATCTTCCAGCAGGGCTTCCACATAAGCCGGCAGGGCAAACACACCCGCATGCAGCCTCGGCTCGTAATATTTCGTGTGGATGCCCTTTAACTTCCATCCCACTTTGTCCAGATCGTCCAGCGGATGATATTTCTTCGAGGCGAATCCGAAGAGCCAGTGCCCCGATGGGTAGGACGGAATATGCGCCTGGTACACCCGGCAGATTGGGAATGTCTCCAGAATCCGCTTGTGCATCCGCTGGCACTGGAACGCCTCCTCCGTATAGAACGGACTCTCGTTCTGATTGATCATGATGCCGTCCTCATGAAGCGCATTATAGCAGTTCCCGTAAAACTCCTTTGTAAACAATCCCTCGCCCGCACCGAAGGGATTCGGCGAATCAATGATAATCAGATCATAGGCATCGCCTTTTGATCGAATGAACCGCAGTCCGTCCTCATGGAAGATCTTTACACGTTCATCCGTCAGACTGTTGGCAATCTCCGGAATATATTTCCTGCACACTTCTACCAGAAGCGGATCCGGCTCTACCACGTCGATACTCTCAATCGTGTCATACTTGATCAGCTCACGCACCACGCCGCCGTCACCTCCGCCGACCACCAGCACCTGCTTCACATCCGGATGCACCGCCATGGGCACGTGGGTGATCATTTCATGGTAAATAAACTCATCCCGCTCTGTCAGCATCAGATCCCCGTCCACAACGAGAATCTTTCCGAAATCCTTTGACTCCAGCACATCGATCCGCTGCACCTCGCTCTGGGCGCTGAACAGCTGCTCTTCGATGCGGATGGACAGCTTCACGCCGTCCGTATGTATATCAGAAAACCACATTTCCATCTGACGAACTCTCCTTTCCCTATTTAACACTTCTATCTATCAGCCGGTATATCAGCTTTCCACCCGGCCATCATCCTCCAACCGGCTATTTTCCTGCCGGCGCTTCTATCTCTCAACCAGCACATTCAGCCGCTCGATCCGCTCATCCTCCGGGCCGGTCATGGAACATCCCTTTTCCTTGGCATACACAATGTAATCAATAATCTCATCCGTGATCTCCTCGCCCGGAGCCAGCACCGGAATTCCCGGCGGATAGCACATGACGAACTCAGAACACACCCGCCCCTTTGTCTCCAGAAGCGGCAGCGATTCCTTCTCCGCATAGAACGAATCCTGAGGCGTCATGACAACCTTCGGCGCAATGTATTCCTGGGAAAGCATACCCGTCTTATCCTTCTTATATCTGCGCTTCAGGTCAGCCAGCGCAGTCACCAGACGCTCCACTTCTCTCTTCCGGTCTCCGATGGACAGGTAAGCGAGTATATTTCCAAGATCACCGAACTCGATCTGAATATCATACTCATCTCTCAAAATGTCATAGACCTCGATCCCTGCCAGACCAATGTCCAGCGTGTGGATGGAGAGTTTCGTCGGGTCAAAATCATAAATGCTGTCCCCGTTGATCATCTCCCTGCCGAACGCGTAGTAATCTCCGATCTGATTAATCTCACCTCTCGCATACTCCGCCAGCTCGGTCACCATCTTAAACGAAGCCTCTCCCCGGAGCGCCAGATTTCTTCTGGAAATGTCCAGGCTGGACAGCAGCAGATAGGAGCCGCTGGTCGTCTGGGTCAGGTTGATGATCTGCCGTACATATCCCGGCTGCATCCCCTTTCCGATCAGAAGAAACGAACTCTGTGTCAGGCTTCCGCCCGATTTGTGCATGCTGACAGAGGCAATATCCGCTCCGGCTTCCATTGCGGATACCGGCAGATCCTTTCCGAAATAAAAATGAGTTCCGTGAGCCTCATCCGCGAGGACTTTCATTCCCTTCTCATGCGCCATCTTCACGATCGCCTTCAGATCAGAACAGACGCCGTAGTAAGTCGGATTATTGACAAACACAGCCACAGCATCCGGATTCTCCTCAATCGCCCGCTCCACATCAGCGCGTTTCATTCCCAGCGAAATGCCCAGGCGCTGATCCACATCCGGGTTCACATAGATCGGCTTTGCTCCACAGAGCACCATGGCGTTGATCGCACTCCTGTGAACATTTCTTGGAAGGATGATCTTATCCCCCTTCTTACAGCACGCCAGAATCATAGTCTGCACTGCGGATGTCGTTCCGCCAACCATAAGAAACGCATGCTCCGCGCCAAATGCGTCCGCCGCCAGCTCCTCCGCCTCCTTAATCACGGAAATCGGATGGCACAGATTATCCAGCGGCTTCATGGAATTCACGTCAATACTGACGCATCGTTCCCCCAAAAGCTCCACAAGCTCCGGATTCCCCCGTCCATGTTTGTGCCCCGGCACGTCAAACGGCACTACGCGATTCCTTCGAAACCGCTCCAGCGCCTCGTAGATGGGCGCCCTCTTTTGTGATAATCTTTCCATCTCAATCCCTCCGTATATAGAAAAAGACCGGATGCATTCGCACCCAGCCTGTGATATTATCGCGTTATAATCCTCTTAGCCCCGCACCCGGGGTATGATTTTTTCAGATATAACAGATATTGGACGTAGAGTCTATATAGCAAATATTTTTACTTTTACTACTCTTATTGACCGTTTCACAAGTTGCGTATGCGTACATGCACACCAGGGTTATAAAGTAACCAACTTATAAAATTTGAGCTTCTAACTCAATCAATAATGCAGCGATACGCCGCGTAAAATATTTGCATGGAGAACGTTCCAAATACCTGCTTTCCATACATTGGTTATCGTAACATATGAAAAAACAAAATTCAAGGATTTTCTTCTGTGTCTCCTTCTTTTTCAGCACCGAACGTTTTATATCGTACGATTTTGAATTGATATTTCCGTCCGATTCGTATATAATAACAATATACAACGTACACCCCGAACAAAGGAGGGATTCGTATGATCATCACCGCAACGGAATTTAAAACCAATCTCGGAAAATATCTGGAAATGGCAGCGTCCCAGGATATTTTCATTACCAAAAACGGAAAAAGTATTGCCCGCCTTACAAGCCCTGCTGTCAATAAGCTGGCGCTTCTGGATGACCTTGCAGGAATTGCCCCGCAGGCGAAAGCAATGGATGAAAAAGCCATACGAGAGGAGCGGCTGTCCAGACAATGAGAATACTGATTGATACCAATGTCATTCTGGATATTCTCCAGAAGCGGGAACCCTTCTTCAAAGATTCCTACCAGGCGCTCCGCAAGGCCATTGAAGCCGATACGGAATGTATGATCTCCGCATCCGCCGCCACGGATATTTTCTATATGCTCCGCAAGGCGTTCCAGTCCGCGCAAAAAGCAAAAGATCGGATCGAGCAGCTTTCCCAGATCGTCACTTTTGCGGACGTACAGGGCGTAGATATTCATACCGCACTCATCCGCTCCATGCCGGACTTTGAAGACGCAGTTGTAGATGCCGTAGCGGAACGAAACGGCGCAAGCTATATCCTCACAAGAAATATCAAAGACTTTGCAGGTTCCTCCGTTCCGGCGATCACGCCGACTGAATTGATAAAACATATCCAATCTCCTTTCCCGCACAATTAAAGTATATGTTTATACAGGTACTTTGTTGGTATAGAATATATTTTAACAATATTATTTTATGTTGAACAGCAGCAATAAAAGGCAGTTTAGAATTTTATTTAGATTTTCGCTCTCACTTAGATCCCTTCGCTCTGAAAATGAAAGACCTTCAAATGAGTGTGCCTCTGCACAGCCATTTGAAGGTCTTCTTACATCATTCAAAGAGTTAAATCAGCGGGTTCCGCATCGCATTCCTGGCTCGCAAAACTCAGATTCACCTCACCCGCGGAAATTCTATATTCACCCGGAACAGATCTCCATCCAGATACAGTTCAAACTCCCCGCCCTGCATGGTGGTCAGACTCTTGGCGATGGACAGTCCCAGTCCGCTTCCTTCCGTGCTTCTCGATATATCCCCGCGGATAAATCGTTCGGTCAGCTCATCTGCGGAGATGTTCAACTGCTGCTCTGAGACATTTTTCAGCGAGAAGCAGACTTTTTCTTCCGTCATATTCAGATCCGCGTACACTCTGGTGCCGGGCATCGCGTATTTCGCCGCATTTCCGAAGATATTCTCCAGCACACGCCACATCCGCCGTCCATCCACATGGATAACCGCAGGTTCCTCAGGCAGGCTGACTACAACCGTCAGATTCCGGGCAGAGAACTTCTCAGCCGTCTCTCCTTCCGCCTGCTGCACAAGCTCTCGGAGATCTACATCCATATATTCCAGAGTAATATTCCCGCTGCTTACCTTGGACGCCTCAACAACGTCTTCCGTCAGCGTCTTCAGACGCTGGGCCTTTGCCTCCAGAATATCCAGGTATCCCCGGATCTTTTCATCAGTAATGTCCGACCGCTTCAGAATATCCACATAGTTAATAATCGATGTCAGCGGCGTCTTAATATCATGAGATACATTGGTAATCAGATCTGTTTTCAGCCGCTCGTTGCGCATTGCCTTGTCAACCGCGTTATTGAGACCGCTTCCGATATTGTTCACCATCTCCGCCATATCGCGGTTCGTTCCGCGCAGTCCTTTCAGTTCAATCTGGTATTCCAGATTTCCCGAAGCGATTTCCTCAATCCCTTTCCTGATCCTGCTCTTCGCAATCGCGCTGCTCAGCACAAGCCATGCCGCCGCGATATCCGCCAGAAGCATCACAAATGCCATAGGGATACTTCTTACCAGAAACGCCATCCAGCTGATGAAAAACAACCCGAGCAGTACAAGCGCTGCTTTAAATATCGCCGTTCTCTCGCGGAGCACCTCACCGCAGAAACGGATTACCGCGCGCAGCAGGCTGCCTTTCCACAGTATTTTCGCCTTGATCCTGCGCACCAGGCTGACATAGCCGGCGAAGAAACAGCTGAACGTAAATACGCCATAGAAGAACAGTCCCGCCACATCCGAGATGCCGAGCACACTCGACACAAGAGAGTAGGTGTATTCCGGCACCGCATTATAATTTTCAGCGTAATAATCCACAGTCGTGGTGATATTTCCCCAATCAATAAACGGGAATCCCATGCTCAGAGCCATCAGCGTTGCCGCGCCCCAGATGAAAATCACTGTTCCGGCGGCGAGCTCCGTCTTCCAGCGGTCAAACGAACTCAGGTGCAGCTCCTCATCTCCGGCAGCTCTTCCTGCAGTCAGCGCAAGCCATACCGCGCACACCAGGAAAAGTACGCCGCATACTACGAACAGAATAAGCGAGGCATGCAGCATCGGACTGTTTGCCTCATAGGACTGAGCCCCTTCATAAAACTGATCGTGTATCGGATAAGTTGTATCCACTGCCGCGGCAAAAATACTGTTGAAATCCCGATCCGCTTCGTAAGCCCTTACCGTCCCCCACTGGGAGAACCATGACAGATCCATATTCGTATTAAAATCTTCCAGTTTCGGATATACCACCATATATTTCACAGAATCTCCGGAAATAAGGTCTTCGATATTTTTCTCCGCGCTTACGTAATCTTTGTATTCACTCCGGTTTGTATAAACCTGCTTCGTATCCTCATCCACATAAATATATGCGAAGTTTGTATTTCCTTCTTCCAGATAATCCCATCCAGACTGGTACTCCTGACTTCCGCTGTAAACCGTACCCAAAGCAGAGGCGATATTATTGTAAATCGTGGACAGCATTCCGTTTAATTCCGGAGTATTATTCACGACTTCCAGCAGATTCTCCGCTCCCTGAGGCGCATACTCCTCCCGCAGCGACTGCCCGAAGTTCCAGCAGTCCGTATAAAGCTCATTTCCTTCTCCATCATAGATCGTCATGGCATATTCCCCGGCCATGGGATAAGAACCTGCTGCCAGATCTCTTAAGAATTCTGCCTGACTCAGGTAATCCTCCTCAAACTCTATCATCAGTTCTCCCCGCTCAAACCGGGCAAGAAAATCATCAAGATAGTAGTAGTAATAACTTCCGTCTCCGCGCTGGCACACAACAACATTATCTTCCTCATAACTGTTTGTGTCTCCGCTGTCAAAATTCTTTCCCCAGCTCTCCAGCTGCTCCAGCGTGTACGCCACGCCGGAAGTATTATTCCCATCAACCCGCCCGTCATCGGCAAGCTGCATAATATCAATCACTTTATCCGGATTATACGCACCGTCCGTCTCGAACAGATTTTTCATGCGGAACTGTTCGAACACCTGCATAACTGATCCAGATACCGCCTGGTTAAAATTTGCAGACTCCTCGTACGGCTCGCTCGCCATCTCTATCACTTCCCCCGGATTAGCCGTCCCGGCCAGTGTCGTCACCACTCCGAAAGAAGTGAGAAAGATTGCGCCACTGAGAATTCCAATAATGAGAACTGTCACCTTGGTCACAGTCTTTCTATACCACTGATTCATATCCTTTCCCGCCTTCCATTTGCAGTTCTTCCTATGCTTTCTCGATCTTATATCCGACTCCCCATACTACTTTCAGATAACGTGGATCTTTCGGATTGATCTCAATTTTTTCCCTGATATGACGGATATGCACAGCAACCGTATTGTCCGCCCCGATCGCTTCCTCATTCCAGATGGACTCGTAGATCTGACTGATTGAGAACACCCTGCCCTGATTCTTCATAAGAAGCAGAAGAATGTTGTACTCGATTGGAGTCAGTTTGACAGGTTCTCCATCTACTGTCACCTCCTTCAGATCATCATTGATCTGAAGCCCACCTACCTGATAGATTTTATCCTTCTCTTCTGCTTTCGATCCGCCCAGCTGTGTGTATCTGCGAAGCTGGGACTTCACTCTGGCGATCAGCTCCAGCGGACTGAACGGCTTGGTCACATAATCGTCAGCCCCCACATTCAGTCCGAGGATCTTATCTGCATCCTCGGATTTCGCCGACAGGATAATAATCGGAATACTGTTCTTCTCCCGGATCTTCAGCGTTGCGCGGATCCCGTCCAGTTTCGGCATCATCACGTCAAGAATCAAAAGATCCACTTTCTCCTTTTCAAGAATCTTAAGCGCCTCTATTCCGTCATAGGCCTTCAGTATATGGTAACCTTCCTGAGATAAATAGATTTCTATGGCTTCCACAATTTCTTTATCATCGTCACATACAAGTATGTTGTACATTATCATCACCCCTTTGCCACTCTCTAGTATACATAATAATGGGGAATTTTTAAAAGGAAGAAGGGAATTTCTTATGATTTTATTAATTTATATAAATTTCATTTTGAAATGTACTATTCGATTGTTGTAATCAGAATTTCATTTTGATATAATCTGTACAGAGAGCCGATGAGGTGCTATACCAGCCGCCCTGCAGAAAGGAGGCTGGTGCTTATGGTTACATACAGTGACTTGTTTACTTTTGTCATCATGCTTTGTGCTGTAGTTACCCTTGTCTTAACGATAATAAAGCATAAAAAATAGCGCCCCCACTCTGGTAAAGTATGGCGCTATTTCCATAAATAAACACTTTGCCGGGCGGCCAGGTGTACACTGGTCATCGGCTCTCGTTTGAATATATTATAAGCAACACATGATCATATGTCAACCTACAGCACCCTGAATTTACAGACAGGGTTACAGTTCACATTTAACCAGAAAGGCGGATCATCCATGGACAGCATAACCACAGCCCTCGGAGCCAGAATCAAAACCCTCCGTAAAGAAAAGAAAATCACCCAGAAGCAGCTTGCTGAAAAAATGCAGGTATCTCAGACCGCAATCGCTCTGTGGGAAAGCGGTCAGCGGGGAATCTCCCTCGAAACACTGGAAAAAATCGCGGAATGTATGGATCTTTCATCCGAAGACCTGCTCTTCGGCACCCCCGATTCCGGAATCAACAGATACGCCGGTCATCCCTCCGGCAGCTCTGATTTTGCAGAGCGCTTAACCGCCTACCAGACTGCTCTCCTGAACATCCTCAACAGACTGAATGACGCAGGACTGGAGAAAGTACAGGCATACGCCGAAGATCTCTCCGAGAATCCGAAATACCGCAAGGAAGCATAGCTCAGTTCCACATTGAGCACATCGCACTTTGACAATAATATACTTGCCCAGGGAGCCGATGGGGCGTACACTCCAGCCGCTGGAATACACATGAAAGGGGCTGGGGCTTATGATTGCTTTTTCGGATCTAATCCAATTTGTAATTATGCTTTGTGCAGTGATAACTCTTGTTATTTACATATCACGCAAAAAGTAGCGCCCTCGGTCTGGTAAACTAAGGCGCTACTTTTGTAAAACCACATTACCGGCGGCTAGGTGTAGTCTAGTCATCGGCTCTCTTGTTAAGTATATTATAGTCAATTATTCAATATGTGTCAAATCATATCCCCCGCAGCGCCGGATAAAACTTCCTGAACACCCGGTATCTCTCTTCATACTTTGCCACAAGCCCGGGATCCGGCGCCTCTGTTCCAGTCACCTTCACCAGTCTCTCTGCCGCTTCTTCCACGGAACTGTATACTCCGCAGCCCACAGCGGCAAGGATCGCAGCGCCGTAGCCCGGACCTTCTTCGCTCTCGATCAGGTCCACTTTCAGATTCATCACATTCGCGATAATCTTCCGCCAGAGCGGACTCTTCGCCCCGCCCCCGCAGATCTTCGTACGCTCCGGACAGATTCCGATACTCCGCGCCACTTCCAGGGAATCCCGCAGTCCGAAAGCAACTCCTTCCAGCACTGCAAGCGTCATATCCGCCCTGGTCGTATCCATACTCATCCCGATAAAGGCAGCTTTTGCATCCGGATCATTATGAGGCGAGCGCTCGCCCATCAGATACGGAAGGTAGAACACACGGTTTTCTCCCAGCCGGGCGATCCTTTCCTGTTCCCCCGCATAATCCGCAGTTCCCAGGATCTCTTCCATCCACCATTTATTACAGGATGCCGCGCTGAGCATACATCCCATGAGATGATAATTCCCATCCGCATGGGCGAATGAATGAAGCGCGTTATTCTCATCCACGCCGAATGTGCTGCTGGAAATGAACAGCGTGCCTGAAGTTCCCAGCGATATGTTGCAGGCGCCGTCTCCGACCGTGGCAGTTCCCACAGCCGCAGCAGCATTATCTCCGGCGCCGGCAACCACCTTGACGTCCGCTGGGAAATCAAGCTCCGCTGCAAGCTCCGGCTTCAGGCATCCCACCGGCTCCCAGCTCTCATGCAGTTCCGGAAGCATCTCTCTCCGGATACCGCAGATCCGGATCATCTCCTCTGACCAGCATTTATTCTGCACATCCAGAAGAAGCATCCCCGACGCATCCGAATAATCCGTGCAGAACGCCCCGGACAGCCGGTATGCCAGATAATCCTTCGGGAGCATAATCTTGCTGATACGCTCAAAAAGCTCCGGTTCATTCTCTCTCATCCACAGGAGCTTCGGCGCTGTGAATCCGGCGAATGCAATGTTCGCTGTGCAGGCAGACAGCTTCTCTTTCCCGATCACCTGATTCAGGTAATCCGTTTGCTTCCCGGTTCTGCCGTCATTCCAGAGGATCGCCGGGCGAAGCACTCGATCCTCCTCATCCAGCGCCACCAGCCCGTGCATCTGACCTCCGAAGCTGATTCCCCGGATCTCGCTTCTGCCGCACTCCGCGGTCAGCTCCCGCAGCCCGGCGACCGTCTGTGCATACCAGTCTTCCGGATTCTGTTCCGACCATCCCGGGTGCGGAAAATACAGCGGATATTCTTTTGATACGATTTTATGTATTTTACCATTCTCGTCCATCAGCAGCAGTTTTACCGCAGATGTGCCGAGATCCACTCCGATAAACAGCATGTCCTACCCCCACGGATTCTCTGTCGGATATCTCACTCCCGCAGGCTGGTTATAGCCGATCTCTTCCACCGGCACTCCGATGTATTTGAACACTTCAAACAGCTCTTTTCCATAGTGTCCGAACGCCACTGCCCCGTGATGCGGGAAGTTCTTCTCGATCAGCACATGACGGTAGAACCTGCCCATCTCCGGGATTGCGAACACGCCGATGGAACCGAAGGATTTCGTTGCAACCGGAAGCACTTCACCCTGAGCCACGTAAGCGCGCAGCTTGTTATCCGCTGTGCTCTGCAGACGGTAGAATGTGATGTCACCCGGTTTGATATCTCCTTCCAGTGTTCCCTGGGTCACTTCTTCCGGAAGGGTTCTTGCCATGATCAGCTGATAGCCCATGGAGCAGGATGACAGCTTGGAAGACGCTGTATTTCCACAGTGGAATCCCATGAAAATATCCTTCCGTGTATACGGGAATTTCCCGCTGATGCTCTCCTCGTACATATCCGCCGGAACCGTGTTATTGATATCCAGCAGAGTAACCGCGTCCCGGCTCACCACTGTTCCGATAAACTCGCTCAGGCATCCGTAAATGTCCACTTCACAGGACACCGGAATCCCCTGCGCGGTCAGGCGGCTGTTCACATAGCACGGCACGAATCCGAACTGCGTCTGGAATGCAGGCCAGCATTTTCCCGCGATCGCCACATATTTCCGGTAGCCTCTGTGCTCCTCCACCCAGTCTTTGAGCGTCAGCTCATACTGAGCCAGTTTTGTCAGGACCTCCGGCTTCTTATTGCCCTCGCACAGTTCTTCTTCCATCTCTTTTACAACAGCAGGAATTCTCTCGTCTCCCGCATGTCTGTTAAATGCCTCGAACAGATCCAGCTCCGAGTTCTCCTCGATCTCAACACCGATATTGTAGAGCTGCTGAATCGGCGCATTGCACGCCAGGAAATTCAGCGGACGCGGACCAAAGCTGATGATCTTCAATCCGTTCAGACCGATGACAGCCCGCGCAACCGGCTCAAACTCGTGAATCATATCCGCGCATTCCTCAGCAGTTCCCACCGGATACTCCGGAATATATGCTTTTACATTTCTCAGCTTCAGGTTGTAGCTGGCATTTAACATACCGCAGTAAGCATCCCCGCGCCCCTGGATCAGATCATTCTGCGTCTCTTCGGCAGCGGCGATGAACATCTTCGGTCCCTCGAAATGTTTTGCAAGCAGTGTCTCTGAGATCTCCGGACCGAAGTTCCCCAGATAGACAACAAGCGCGTTGCATCCCTCTTTCTTAATATCTTCCAGCGCCTGCACCATGTGGATCTCACTCTCCACGATGCAGATCGGACATTCATAAACCGTTCCCTCGCCGTATTTCTTCGTGTACGCGTCGATCAGCGCTCTTCTTCTGTTTACGGAAAGGCTCTCCGGGAAACAGTCCCTGCTCACAGCCACAACTCCGATTTTCAATTCAGGAATATTATTCATATCTCTTCTTCTCCTTTTTATTTCTGACTCAGACTAACAGCTCAATACTTCTTCTATTTCTTTTCTTTCTGCTTCGCTGAAAGGAGCTGACTCCAGCGCTTTCAGATTTTCCTGGATCTGCTCAGGACGGCTTGCTCCGATCAGAGCCGTACTGATGACATTTTGTCTCAGCACCCAGGCAAGCGCCATCTGCGACAGGGGCTCGCCCCGTTCCTCCGCAATCCTGTTCAGACGTCTGATCTTATCCAGCTTTTCTTCTGTAATGTCACCCGGTTTGAGATACCGCGGATCCCTTGCCGCCCGGGAATCTTCCGGGATACCGTGTATGTATTTGTCCGTCAGCATTCCGCCGTGAAGCGGGGCAAACGCGACTCCTCCGACCCCTTCTGTCTCCATCATGTCCAGCAGACCGTCTTCGGCTTTTGTGCAGAACATGGAATACCTGATCTGATTCACCAGCAGATGAACGCCCATTCCCTGAAGCAGATCCGCCGCCTTCTTTGCCTGATCCGCGTCATAGTAATTAGAGATTCCGACATATAAGGCTTTCCCGCTTCTCACAATCTGTGCCAGCGCCTCCATGGTTTCCTCCATGGGAGTCTCAGGATCCGGCCTGTGATGATAAAATATATCAACATAATCCAGATGCATTCTCTTCAGAGACTGATCAAGCGAAGCGATCAGATATTTTTTGCTTCCGTTGTTTCCATAGGGTCCTTCCCACATGTCATACCCGGCTTTTGTCGCGATAATCAGTTCATCGCGGTGCGTATGCCAGTCTCTGTCCATGTGATAACCGAAGTTCCGCTCTGCGGCTCCGTACGGCGGGCCGTAATTATTTGCCAGATCAAAATAGGTAATCCCGCTGTCAAATGCGGTCCTGAGCAGCTTCTGCTGAACGTCAAATGGAGTGATATCCCCAAAATTGTGCCACAGTCCCAGTGACAGCTCCGGCAAAAGTATGCCGCTCTTTCCGCATCGTCTGTATTTCATCTTATCATACCGGTCTGTTTTCGGTATATATACTGCGCCTTGTGCCATCCTCGCTCACTCCTCATTCATTCCGGTTTTTACTGTTCTTCTCATTATCTGTTCATCACGTTATCCGCCATTCCGTTCAGTTCTGACCGTATCTCTCAAGCAGCACGCTCAGCGCGCCGATCAGGTTCGAATCATTGAAGAACTTGCACACCGTCACATCCGGCAGCGGCATCTTCTGCGGATAGATATCAACGATCTTCGGCAGCTCTTCCTTTACATACTGGAGCAGAAGCGGCTGCGCGCTGATTCCGCCTCCGATGGCGATCTTCTCCGGATCGAACATGAACTGGCAGTTGATCGCCTGGGCCGCGACTCTTCTCGCAAACAGCCGGAGTGCTTCCAGCGCTGCCTCGTTCCCCTCATTCGCCATGCGGAACACTTCTTCCCCGTTCAGCTCTTCCGCCGGTATTCCTGTCTTCTCCGCCGCAAGTTTGATCAGTGCAGGCGCGCAGACCGTAAAGCCCGTCATCTTCTCCGGGTTGATCGCATCCGTAACATCACTCACCAGGAAACTGAATTCTCCCGCCAGCAGATTCCGGCCGCGAAGCAGCTTTCCATCTATAAACACTGCTCCTCCAAGCCCGGTTCCCAGAATAAGCACTGCCGCATTTTTGCACCCCTGAAGGCTTCCTCTCGCCATCTCCGCCATGGCCGCGCATTTCGCGTCATTCTCGATTGTCACAGGGACATCGATCCGTTCACTTAAGATCTTGATAATGTCCAGATTCTCAATACAGTAGATCGCTCCGCCCGTCCGCATAAAACCCTTCTCGCTGTCAATCATGCCCGGCGCGCTGATGGCGACTCCCGCCGCTTCGCTGCGGTATTTCTCATACAGACCCACGATCATGTCAATATACGCCTCAACAGACGCCTTCTCTGTCGGCACCTTGCTCTTCTCGTAGATCTTCAGGTCCTCATCCATCACCGCGTATTTGGTAAATGTTCCGCCGATGTCGATTGTTAAGTATTTCACACTTGATCCGCTCCTTTAAACTCTTTTCCTATATCATATCAAATTGGAATAATTCACACAATATATATCAGCTTCTTGAATCCGGTTTTCAAATCGCTTGTTTCTCCTATCAATGTAGGCAAGCAGCGCAATGAGAAATGAACCGCCTAAAAATAACAGGCTTAAAACTTCATATGTATCCCGTATCCTCCCACTCCGCATATACTAAACATATATCAATAAAAAAGGATGATAACAGTTTATGAGTATAAAAGGACTTGACGTCAGTGAATTTCAGGGAGAAGTGGACTGGGAGAAGGTAAAAGCTGCCGGATATCAGTTCGCCATGATCCGCGCCGGATACGGCTACAACACCGTAGACAGACAGTTCCACCGGAATGCGTCAGAATGCAACAGGATCGGGCTTCCCATCGGTGTCTACTGGTTCTGTTACGCGCTCACTCCCGAGATCGCCGCACAGGAAGCGGAGGGATGCCTCAACACCATCTCCGCCTGTCGACTGGACTATCCGGTCTGCTATGATATCGAGCAGGCCTCCGTAGACTATGCGAAAGGCCAGGGTGTAACAGTAACGCCGGCTCTTGCAAAGCAGCTGGTCCAGAGCTTCTGCAATAAGATTGAAAAAAACGGCTATTTCGCCATGTTCTACACGAACCGGAACTTCCTCGACACCTACATCGGCGCCGCGATGACAACACGCTATGCTTACTGGTACGCCCGCTATACAGATACTTATGACGGTACAAACTGCGGTATCTGGCAATACTCGAGCACGGGCAGTATCCCGGGCATCAGCGGCAATGTTGATCTTGACATCGGATATAAAGATTATCCGGCAATCATACGCGCTGCCGGCCTCAACCACCTGTCCGGCAGTTCCCCGGCGCCATCACCGTCCCCCTCGCCTGCTCCGTCAGCCGGGTATATCACTTATGTGATCCAGCCGGGCGACACCTTAAGCGGCATCGCCCTGCGTTACGGCACAACAGTCGCCGCACTTACCGCTCTCAACGGCATCTCAGATCCAGATAAGATCTATGCCGGGAACACCCTCAAAGTTCCGGAGAACACCTCCGGGAATTCCGGAAGCTCCGGGGCGAGTTACTACACCATTCAGTCCGGAGATACCTTGAGCGGCATTGCTCTGCGGTTTGGCACTACAGTTGCCGCGCTTGCTTCCCTCAACGGCATCTCGGATCCGGATAAGATCTACGCGGATCAGACGATCCGTATCCGATAATCAGGCAGCACACCCGGCTATTTCCGCTGCCGCCGGACGCTGCCGGCACACAAAAAGACTGTAGAACAAATCCCCCTCTGGATTTTTGTTCTACAGTCTTTACTTCCGTTTCTCTTCTCTCCGGTCACCGCCCATCCGCAAAGCTGTCTGCGGGTCTTTGATATTTCCGACCTGATTCGCATAGCCTTCCAGAAGGTGTTTCCACGAGACGTGCTGTTCAGAAAACCGGTTGACCAGCCGGCGGAATATCTTGACACAGCTCTCCTGATTCACATTAAGCAGCAGCACAAGAAACTGGGAAGGGCCATACCGTGTATAACTGTCTCCCCTCCTGAGACTGGTCCTGAGTGTTTCGCTCAGATGCTCCGTCATGGCAGACAGTTTCTCCCCCTTATTCATCGGCATTCCATGACCATCCGTTATCCCAAGCACCATAAGATACGCGGACTCCCCGCTCCGTTCTGTAAGTCTCCGAACCAGTCTGTAATTATCCCGGAAACTCGGAAAAGTACACATGAAAGCACCTTCCGTTCCATCTTCCTCATCCAGTCCGTCGCTGACCATGTACAGGATCTGTGTGCCGTCGCTCATATATTTTCCCATATTCTCGAACTGATCGATCAGCCGTTTCGTTGGGCTGATTCCAAGTTCTTCGAAAAACAGGCTGGACGCCGCCTCATACTCATGAAGCGCCTCTTCAAAGCGGTTCAGCGCCATATAGCACTCGATTTTCACAGCCTGCCACTCTTCAAAAGGATACATTTTCGCTGCTGTAGTACTCAGTTCCAGAAGCTTCTCGTAATCTCCGCGCTCCTTCAGATATCCTTCCAGCTGGTTCATCGTATCACTGTATTTCCTCTGGTACTGCACACTCTCGACAGTTGCCCACTCCTCGCCTCCAAGCATCGGAAGAAAACTTCCCTGATACATCTCACATGCCTGTTCCATATAATTTATCTTTTCATCCACATCTTCTGCTGACTCCGCAAGACCGAGCAGACGGTCAAACTCATGAGTATCCACCCATGTATCTACAGGAGCGTTCCACCGGTAGATACCGTTCTCCGTACTGATATATTCCCCATCCGGAAGTATCGACTCCCCGAGCTGGTTCCGGAGCCTGTGAACTGCCACGCGCAGGTTATTTGCAGGATTCATAAGCTCATCCCTGCCGTAGAGCATTTCCAGAAGAATATCCCTGGAGATCCCTTTTTCACCAGAATGAAGCAGTATCTGAAGAAGCTGCATTGATTTCGTTGTCACTCCCCGTTTAAATGACACAGGATTGTCCCCATAATATAACGAAAATCCGCCCAGCAGATGTACATATAATGTCTGATCCACACTCACCGCCTCCTCAGTTCTCATCATATCACATTTTGACGTTATTTTCTATTTTTCCCGTTGTCCGCACCGTTTCCTGAAAAAATGGGCTGCCAGCTGCAGGATGACCGCAGCCGCGATGGCACACGCCGCATACAGCTTTCCCTGCGCCCCTGTCAGTATCTCTGCCACAGTGCCGGCCTTTGGAACGGTCAGCTGCACCTCTCCGATATACTGTTCATATGTTACCGGATTCATGTCATTTGTCCGGTTCGCATCCCCTTTGGTAATGAACTCGCCCATAATCTCGCTGTTGCTTACTACGCGGTGGGTGATTACTGCCGCGGAATCCTTCGCCCCGTAGAAGGCAATCACATCGTCCGCCTCCACTTCTTCCGGCGGAATGTTCTTAACATAGACCAGGCTGCCTACCGGAATCGCCGGTTCCATACTTCCTGTGACAACCGTATAGATCTCATATCCAAAAATCCGCGGTATCGTAAGCGGGATACACAGAGCTACCACTATAATCAGTATAAAAGTGCCCAGCGCGCTGCACACTGCAGACGCCGGGCATCTCTTCTTTCTGTTCTTCAATCTAAGAAACCTTTCTCTCGTTTATTTCAGCCGTTTTCTTAAAAGCACAACGATGATCGCCGCCAGTCCGACTACTGCTGCCAGTCCGATGATGATTGTCACTGCCATCGGAATTCCGCTTTCGGAATCAGCCGAGGCATCATCCACGTTCAGATTGCCTTGAGGCGTATCTTCGGGATCAATATCAACAACATCTTCCGGCTGCTGTGCCTGCGGAGTCTCATCTTCCGGAATCGTCGTGGTCTCACCGCCGGCTTCCGTATCTGTTCCGGCGCCTGCCGCACCTGCTCCGCCAGCCGCGGCGCCCGTGCCTGCTCCCGCAGCGCCTGCGGTTCCAGCCGTTCCGGCGCCTGCCGGTGTTCCGGTTCCGGTACCGGCCGTGTCAACCACTTCGGTCACAACCGTAGTCACCGTGGTTGTTCCTGTTGTGCCGTCTCCCGGCGGCACCACTGTTCCGGACTCTCCCGGAGTATATACGAAGGTAAATACATTCTCCGCTTCATTGGAACCGATCGTTCCGGTCAGTGCCAGCGCCTGCGGTACATATCCCTCGATATAGCGGTAAGCTACCACCGGTTTGTCTCCTACATTTCCATACATGGTCACGGAAGGAGCCAGCTCGTTGCCGTCCTCATCCTGATAGTTGACCGTGTAGGCAACCATGTCGCCCTTCACACCATACGCGACTACATAGTCCGCATCCCCGTTCACACGGAACGCGGTGCTCGCCAGTGCTTCTGAGTTATCTCTTCCGCTCAGGCGGATTCCCTTCACGTAGTATCTCTCATCCGTCACCTGAACACCTGACAGGTCAAAAGAAACCGTCTGTCCTGCAGAAAGTCCGGACAGCGTTACCTGCTCCTGGCCTTCTACCGTACCCATATTTCCTGCGGAAAGAGTTACCGTATAAGTATATGGCTCATCGGCAGCCATGACTCCCATTCCGGAAAAACCGATCACCGTGCAGGCTGTAAGGAATGAGACTAATAATTTCTTCCATTTTATCATCTCTTCTTCGCTCCTTTCCTGCTGCGGCGGTCATTCAGCATCTTCAGCGCAATCAGCAGAAGAATCAGACCGCTCACCAGTGCCACAGCACTTACGATCACGATATTCGTTGTATCACCGGTCTTGATTGTCTTCACGATCCTGTTCACAACTGTTTTCTGCTCATTATTTTCATCCCCGGGCGCTGCCGTCCCTGCGGCTGCTTCCTCCACCGCGAAATTCATCCGCAGCTGTGCCAGCGTCTGCTGATATCCGTTGCCCTGGGTCTCGCCGTCTACCTTAAGCCATACGCGGACCTGACCAGCTTCGCCCTCCGCAAGGCGTCCAAGGTAGAAATACTCTTCCGTCGTATCACCGATCTGATGAAGTCCTTCCGAACTTCCGTTTTCCGTCTCGCCGCCGACCGTAGTACTGTCATAGATTACCGTCTCTTCACCGGACGGATCAGCATAGATCAGGCGATACTCGTAAGAACCGCCTTCCGCTGCCGCGCTTGCGTCTTCCAGTGTCCGGACGATCTCATTGGTCATATACCAGTCTGTCTCCGTATCCGCGCTGTTCTCAACAGACACGCTCAGCTCAATGCTGTCTCCCGGCTGTATCCCGGAAGCATCATCCGCCAGATCGGAGGACTGGAAGTTACTTGTTATTTCATCTCCGTTAAACTCTGCCAGCCAGCCGTCATGCCCCTGATAATCTTCGGCATATACCGGCATCGTAGCGCCTGCGGCCACAACCGCTGTCATGGCAAGGCACAAAAGTTTCTTTCTCATGCTCCGTACCTCCCTACTGTAAGCTCAGCGACTGTCCGTCAGCCGATATATTTACATCAACACCCCACGCACTCTTGATCGCATCCTGCGCGTTGTGCGTCTGCACCGCGTCTACCTCCGCGTCAAGGGTGAATGAGTATCCACTATAATCATAGACATAACGAATGGTATTTCCCTCCGTTACTTTTGTCACCTGGTTCGCAACCTCATGGCTGATCCGGATAGAATCACACAGATCCTCTGTCGTCTCACCCGGGGCAAGCGCCTCTGTATAATACAGGACGACGCGCTCCGGCGAAGACTCCACATCAGCCTGTACCCAGCCGCTGCCTTCCGTAAGGCCCAGCTCGATCAGGTCCGGGGAAAGAGTGGTATCTTTCGCGCCGTCGCCGTCCTGCCAGCTCTTCGTCAGTATAACACGGACGAAGGTATCAATATTGCCGCTGTTGGCTACACTCAATTTCTCATCATATGTTTTTCCGGGCGTGATCTTCTCTCCCTCGCCCAGCAGGTTCGTAAGAAGCGTTCCTTCCGTCCCGCCTTCCCACGCGCCGTCCGACGTATAGTCCCGGCTGCTGACCGTCTCTCCGTTTTCGAGAAGGCTCACACCGATACTGGACATATCAACCTGCGCCGAATAGTTTTCACTGTAATATGTAAGCGCGGCACGGGTGCTCCCTACCGTACTCCCAAGCAGCAGCAGACCTGCCGCACCGAGGAGCAGAGCCGGCTTTACAGGAAATGATTTCTTCTTTCTTCTCATCTTCTATCTCCCTCCTGACTCTCACTCTGTTCCTTCAGATATAATCACGTTGTCCCAGTCCGGAATCGGATTGCCCGCCTCATCATAGACAACCGGTGTACACTCCTGTACAACGATGATGTCGAACTCGTCTGTTCCGCCCTCTTCCGATGCATCCGGAAGTTCATATGTAATCAGAAGCTCCGGCGTCGTCTCCCCGGCCGCAAGCACCGGCTCGTAATACCAGTATCCGTCGCTTCCCTGCGTCCATCCTTCGGACGGCTCATACCCGACTTCGATCACGGAGAATACCTTCACCCGGACGAAGCAGTCATAGTCTCCTACATTCGCGATCCGTACATGCTTGCCTTCCGCGTCCACTTCCTCCTCCGGCACGGTCTCCGTGAAACCGAGATCCATGGTCACGGACCCTGTCGCGCTGGAATAAGTTGTAAAGTACGCCATCGCGTCATCCGCAAATGCAGAAGCCGTAAGCACAAGCGCTGCCGCCGCCAGGACGACCGGCTTTTTATTCCACTTTCTTCTCATAGCTGATCCTCCCTCTACTGTGCGCTGTCTGCCATCTGGCTCCACTGCCACTGGCCGTTCTCATCGATACTATAATGGTTCACAACGCCATAACCGCCGTTCGGCGTTCCGTCCTGCTCGTTCTGGAATGTTACAGACACGATATCGTCCGCGATCACCTGCGCGCTCTGCTCTGCGGATGAACCTTCCGCCAGCTCATATCCCGCTCCGCTGTAGACCTCGGTCACTGTGACAGAAGCGCCTGCCGGAATCTCATCGATCACCAGCGACTCACTGCCCGCGCCGGTAAAATTCATGGCAGCCTGGCGGGTCTCTGTCTCGCCCTTCAGCGTCGTAATATCGATCTGGAATACAAATGTCGCCTGCGCGCTTCCGCTTCCGTTAAAGCTGAGGAGATCTTTGTCGATCTCAACAGAACCCATCCGCGCTTCCTGCTCGGGTTTGAGTTCATTTCCCGTCACGTCGTATACCCACTCGTCATTTCCCGTTCCGTAGTAATAGTTGTTCGGAAGAGAAATCAGATACGGCGAAAACGTATAATCATAATACGCGGACTGTGCAGCTTCCGCCTCCACCAGATACATGCCTGTATCCAGTCCGGAAGCCGTCCCCTCGCCGCCGGCTGTGGTAATCACTGCCGCCGGCTGCGTCTGCGCCGTCTCAACCATGTCTGAAGCGCTCTGCGCTTTCTGCTCCCACTCTTCCGCGGTCGTATCGCTTCCGATCTGTCCGAGATCCAGATCCTCGAACCCTGCGAGAGCCGTGTACTCTCCGGTAGACGTCATATCCGCCACCTTGTACAGGTTGACCGTCACGGGAGTCTCGTTCAACTCCTCGTAGGTTCCGCCGATGGCAAAGGACAGCGAGCACTCCCTGTCCGTCTCCACCGATTCTGCGGCGTAAGCCCGTGGAAGCACGAACGCCGACAGCGCGACCGTGAAGCCCAGAAGCAATGTCCCTCCTGCTTTCAAACTTTTCCTCATCACTTCTTATCCTCCTTAAGATCTCTTCTTTTTCCGAAGCCTCCTGTGCCGTCTCCTTCGGGCGGAACCAGCTCTGCCGCCGGAGCCGGACGCTCCGCCGGGATCTGATGTTCCTCCGGGATCATCCGTCCCGTCCATCACTCCGGAATTCTTCGGCCTGATCAGAAACTTCATCAATATGATCACTAAAAACGTAACTGCAAGTCCAAGCAGCAGATAGAGCATGTAATAGTCTCTCACTACTTCCACCATGGACTCAATCGGAGTGGAAGCCTCTTCTTCCTCTCCATTATAAGGCACCCGCGTGCCTCTTACCAGCAGTCTGTGGGAATTCACACCATAAGGCGTGCAGGTGAACAGAGTCACATGATCCTGTCCCTCTTCGATCTGGAGCAGCGATGAGAGCGTCTCCACATCGTCCTTATCCACCATATCCGAGATCTGATCCACCTCGTAGGCCAGCACCTCGTCCAGCACGTGGATATAGAACTTATCCCCCTTCTTCATCTGGTCAATATCTGTAAACAGCCTGGCGCTGGGCAGTCCTCTGTGAGCTGCCAGCACACTGTGTGTACTCTCGCCTCCGATGGGAAGCTTCGTCCCGTTCAGATGCCCGACTCCGGTCTCAAGCACATCATCCCCCGTGCCGTGATAGATGGACAGCTTCCCATTGATGGCCGGTATGGAGAGATACCCCATCACGCCGTCTCCCGCCACGTTGAGCACCTGCCAGTACTCTGTATCCTCCAGAGCCTGATCATCTTCGCCGAAGACATCCCCGTATATACTGTTCTGTGTCAGCGTGTCATTGAAAGCCTGTGCCTTCTCCCACTCCGCTGTAAAATCTTCTGTCTCCATCTCCGAGACGGTATCTTCATAACTGCTGATCAGACGGTTCTGCCGGTAGGTATTCCACTGATCCGAGATGGTCGGATACGCCAGCACCAGAAATCCGAGCAGAAACAGCAGTCCGAATACAATATTCAGGATTCTGCGTTTCATTCTTTTCTCACTCTCTTTCTGCGGTGCCTGCGCCTGTCGGTCCGCTCCTTCGCTTTTCCTTCTCCACGCGTATGGGATGCGGCTCCATCCGCTTCTCCGGCCCCGGTCAGCTCCATCCCCATGCCGGAGCTTCTCTGCCTTAACTTCCTCTCACGCAGATACAGGAACAGGATAAACGCTCCTGTAATCAGAAGACCTACAACCACCCAGAGGAAATAGCTGGTATGCAGGCTGATGGTTCCAAGCGGCGGCGTCTCATCATCCACCACTTCCGGCTCATAGGGAACCCTGTGTCCCCGCACCAGAAGCCGGTGGCTGTTCACGCCATATGGCGTACAAGTCAGAAGCGTAACCAGATCTTCTCCTTCCTCCACGGCGAGACTTTCCGTCTCATCCGGCTCTAC
This sequence comes from Candidatus Mediterraneibacter vanvlietii, assembly GCA_019113645.1. GTDB lineage: Bacteria > Bacillota > Clostridia > Lachnospirales > Lachnospiraceae > Mediterraneibacter > Mediterraneibacter vanvlietii. Next base: position 28,566 of record DXGZ01000045.1, read on the forward strand.
CGTAAGGATCTGATCCACCTCATAGCAGAGCGTGTCATCAAGCACATGGAGCAGGAAATGATCTCCTTCCTCCAGTCTGTCAAGATCTGTAAAAAGCGCCGCGCTGGGCAGCCCTCTGTGGGCAGATATTACTGCGTGGGTGCTCTCGCCTCCGATGGGAAGAGAACTTCCCTCCAGGTGGCCTGCTGCTTTCTCAAGTACCTCTTTGTCTGTCGTGTGGTAGATCGGAAGGGTAATGTTGATCTTCGGTATCTCCACACTGCCCATGATTCCGTCCCCCGCCAAGTTCAGCGCGGACATGTAAGTCTCATCGACCTGCCCTGCCTCGCTCTCCGCCTCGGCAACCGCGAATGAATCAGGAAGAATACTCGGAAGAAGGGCTTCGTTGTAGGCTCTCGCCTTCTCCCACTCACTCTCGTAATCAATCTCCCCGGCTTCCTCTCGCTGGGTCACCGTATCTTCGTAGCTGCTCATAAGCCGCTCCTGACGGTAGGTGTTCCATCTGTTGGAAACAAACGGATACAGCAGCAAGGACAAACCGGCTAAAAAAAGTATGACGATAATAACAGTTGTAGTTCTCTTCTTCATCCGGACTCTCCTTAATGTTGTATCTTTTTCATTATATAATAAATGCTGATTTAAAAACAGCTGATTTAAAAACTACCGGGGCGGGACACCCGCCCCGGTGTAAATGACGCTTAGCTTTCACAAACTTTTTCATTCAACAGTTCAGCCGCGATAAGCACGTTAGTGCTGCTTTGTGAATGGCGCGTGCTGAACTCATCACTAAATCAATCCTTATTTGGATGATTTTCTGCGGCTTGCGAAGAACAGGCCTGCAGCTGCGATCATGATGATGCATCCGCCGATGGTGAAGATCGTTGTACCGATACCACCTGTGGACGGGAGGGCGGAAAGATTAGTATCTACAACCCCAACATCAGTAAAATTAGTGAATGTATAATGTGTACTACCCTCGCTAGTTGTTTCGGTTGATCCGCCTAATTTATAATAGGAGTCATCCACTTTATATCCCTGTGGTGCCTGAGTCTCCTGAACATAATATGTTTTCTGAGCATCTAATCCTTCGAATGTTACCTTTCCATCTGTGCCTGTAGCAGCACTAACAGCTACTTCAGCGAGCCATAAATCTTTGCCCGTTCCTGCACCGTTTCCTCCGACAACTGTTGCATTTGTTACATGCTCAGCACCCTCAGTATCTGCCGGTACCTCTACATAAAGAGTAAATATAGCTCCTTCAAGTGTATCTTCTTTATTTTCTGAATACTTGATAACATCAACACTCACCATATCTACAGTTACATCACTCCCGGTTGTATCAGTAGTTGTTGTAACCTCGTTTGACATTCCTTCAGTGCCATTACCTACAGTTACATTATAAGTAATTGTCACGGTCTGTCCTGCCAATGAAGAATCATAATACAATCCTCCCAAATCAATTACAAGTGTACTTGTACTTGTAGCACCAACCGGATCAGCTGCATTTGTAATATCTACATCACATTTTCCAGCAGTTACTAAATTGGTACTTCCTACTGTAACAGCAACACTGCCTTCATTATATGTACCATTTGTTAAAGTATCAGTAATTTTATATTCTACATTAGTTCCGCTATAATATGGATACTCTACTGTAACTTCATAATGAACTGTATCTCCTGCAGAAACAGATTTATCTCCGTCTGCAGTTATATCCTTAGATACATCATTCTCTGCTCCCTTTGCTGTAACTGTTGCATCCACAAGTCCGCCATCTTCATCAAAACCTATATATGCCAACATTGGTGAGTATGTATACCCGGTCTGATTTGCTCGAATCAGATATAATCCAGCTTCAGTTGTCGTAGGTTTCTGTGCTGCATCATATGTTTCCCAACTAGTTATCTGTGTCATTAACGTCTTTAATGCATTTCCAAGATCTGTATTACTGTTAATAACACCATTCTGAGCATTTCCATTTCCATTGCCCTGCAACTCTGTTAATTCTGTAAGGACAGCATCTGCATTTGTTCCAAATGCCGGTATAAATGCACTAGCATAAGAATCATTAACAAATTTCCATCCAATTGGAGACTCTCTATCTTCTGTAATAATTTTTACATATTGTACAGTTGCGCCTTCAGCACCATCTACAGTAATAGTTGCTGATTCGCCCGCTGCCAGTGTCGTCATGCTCATACCCAGCACCATAGCCAGAGTCATGATTGCAGCTAAGATCTTTTTAATCTTTTTCATGTTTTCTCTCCTTTTCCGGGGATTTCCCCCTCATTTTTTTGCTAAGCGTTTTGCGGTTATCGCATTTTTCTTAGGTTTTGCGGTAACGAGTCCGCTGAAAAGTGTGTTTCATGTTACTTTCTTCTCAGCACCTCCCCGCGTCTTTTTTTATATACTAACAGTGAGCCTGCCATCATAAGCAGTACGCCACCGAGCATATACCAGTAGATGCCTGAGCCACCGGTTTCTGGGAGTTCATAGAGCATTTCATTTTCAAGATTAATAACTACACCTTTTTCCGCATCACCGAAAACATCCCCGTTATCAAACTTTGTCAAAACTCCATTCTCAAATACAACATTCCAACCACCTTCATGAATCATGTATCCTGCAGGTGCTCTTGTCTCTGTGATGGTATATTTATCATTCAGATTATCTAAGACTACTTCTTTGCCGTCTTTCTTCCAGGTAATGGACCCATCTTCTCCGGATTCTCCAGTTGCAATTACATTATTACTACTATCCTTCAGCTCGAATAAAGCTCCTTCTAATCCTACTGCATCCTCTTCCTCACCCGGGAGCGGCTTATTCGTCTTTACCGCTGTCCATTTCAGAGTATTAGTGATCGTATATCCATCTACTTTGGAAATGTATCCAGCCGGTGTATTTATCTCAACAACTCTATATTCATAGACTGCCGGAAGATTATCTATAGTAGTTTCCCATGTATTTGCTGTCAAAGTATAAGTTTGTTCACCATACGGTTTCCAATCAGTTTCATTTTGACTTCCTGCATCCCTGTACTCTAACTTAAAGGAAATACTTGTTGGGCGCTTGTCTAGGTCATTGTCATTCCATACTTTATTTACAGTAATCTGAGTACTCTTTAATTCATTAGTAAAGGTATATGTTTTTCCATCACCAGAAACCGCGCAATCTCCCTTTTGTTGATAATCACTATTTAACTCTAAATGCTCTTCCGCATCATACTTGCTGTTCGTATCCTCCTTAAACTTCGGAACCTTCACAGTAGTTTCCCACATATTCGTGTCGGTACTCGAAACATTGTTTTTTACAAGAGTGATATTATGCACATTTTCAGCATTTCCGTTTTCTGAAATTGTAATACCTATTTCATCTGGTCGTTTTTCCAATGCATTATCACTATCTTCCCAGACTTTCTGAACCGTCAAATCATCGTATTGTAAGGTATTTACGATATAATAATTCAGATCTTCTGTATTAGGATCATATGTATTGGTAATAGTTACATTAGTTATGTTTGTATCCGGATCTACAGATTGAGAAATACTGCACTGATAATTTTCAGGAATATTTACTTCTTGCACCGTATAGGAATATTCTGTTGTTCCATTTTGCAGCTCTAAATCATCCCATTGTTCTTTCCAATTATTATCAGCGCTTAAAGTCTTTGTTCCTACTATATCAGTGTCTCCAGCCCCATCACTTTTAATTAATACAACTTCAACAGGATCATGGCTTTCAAAGTCATCCTCCCATACTTTTTCCACCTTAATGGATGTTGTCGTAATTTGAGGCTCTTGTACCTGTATAACAGGCTTCGGATAAGGAGCGCTATCCTTATTTCCATTTACGGTATACTCTACTTT
>DXGZ01000001.1 GCA_019113645.1 Candidatus Mediterraneibacter vanvlietii
TGGAGTTCCGGGGAGGGACGTTGGGGCAGACGGTGAGATTGTCTGAGCGAATGCGAGTTGCTCACCGTCTGTCTCTGCTTTTAGTCCGTCCCCGGAACTCCTTAGTTTCCCTTATCCCCTGGAGCGGAAGCTGCCCACAATCCCCCTCCCGGCAGAATACGGTCTGCATATGCTCCTGTTTTCGTCTGATTTGAAACCGGTAATTATTGATCTAAATAGCGGAAAGTTTAAATATTTGTTTGTTTTCTGTAAGATGCCTGCCCTGCGGTTGCAGGAACAGTGGAAAATCATTATAATATAGAAGAATTTAGTTTGATTGACGAAGGAGAACTGATATGATTAAAGTGATAGCAAGTGACATGGACGGAACGCTTCTCGGAGATGATCACAAGCCGGCGGCGGAGACGCTGGAAGCAGTGAAAGAAGCGTGTGAATCCGGTATCCGTTTTATGATAGCAACGGGAAGAAATTTCCCGGGCGCAATGAATGAACTGGAGGGGACGGGGCTTGTCTGTGATTACCTCGTGGCAAGCGGCGCAGAGGTGAGAGATCCGCAGCAGAATATTGTATCAAGAATGCCTATTTCCCTGGAACTGAGCAGCGGGATCTACGATGCGGTGAAGGAATTCCCGGTGTCTGTCATTTTCTGCACGGATGGCTATGACTACCGTCTTGGAACAGCGGAAGAAGTGGAGGAGAGTATTCTGCTGGAACTTGAACTGTTCCATTCTAATTGCTCAAGAGAGGAACTGGTTCAGATGCCGATCTATCAGAGGACAAAGGAACGCACAAAATACGTAACAGATCTGAAGGAGCTTGAGAAGGAAGGAATTCCGATTTACAAGCTGTTCCTGTTTTCTCTGGATACGGAAATGCTGGGAAAGATTCAGGAGAAGCTGGAACAGAATACGGAGATTGCTGTGGCATCTTCTTTCCCAACCAATCTGGAAATCACGGATGTGCGTGCCCAGAAAGGACCGGTGCTTAAAGAATACATAGAGTCTCTCGGTTATACGATGGATGAGGTTATGGTATTCGGGGACAGTTTTAATGATTATTCTATGCTGTCCATGGACTTCGGGGCAACTGTGGCCATGGAGAACGCAGACCCGGAAGTGAAGAAAGTTGCAAAATATGTAACCAAAAAGAACTCTGAGTTTGGGGTGGCGTATGCGATCCGCGAACTTTTGAAGCGCCAGCCTTGTGTTGAAGGTTAAATTCACGTATAATAGACCCCGCGGGAAACAACAGACAGTTCAGCCGCGCTATTCGGAAAACCGCACTGACGTGCTTATTGCGGCTGCGCCGCTGTTTTCCTCATAAACGGGCGCTCAGCCCAGGAAAGAGACCGCTCGAAAAATCATGCGAGCATGATTTTCTCTTCGGATCTCTTCCCTGGCTGAACTGTCAACAAAAATATAGATAAAGAGTTGGTTAGAATATGAGATTGAGAAGCAGACTTGCGGTGCGCTGCGCCAAGCTGACAAGCACCCTGATTAAGAAAATGAACAGAGGAAGCGGAGTGACGCTGCCGGGATATGTGGCGCGTCTGATCGACCCGGGCATTTTACGGGAGATGGCGTCCCAGGTCAGAGGGAAAATCATCGTTACCATGGGAACGAACGGGAAGACAACGACGAATGCGATCCTTTGCCGGGCCATTGAGTCTGAAGGAAAGAAAGTGATCATCAACCGGACCGGAGCAAATATGTTAAACGGAATTATTTCCGCATTTGTCCTTGCAACGGATAAGAAGGGGAGACTGGATGCGGATTATGCCTGCATTGAGGTGGATGAGATCGCGTCCGTAGGCGTGCTGCCGCGTCTGAAGCCGGACTGCGCGCTCCTGACGAATATATCGAGGGATCAGCTGGACCGTTTCGGTGAAGTGGATATTACGTATAATAAACTGATGACTGCAGTGAAAAGCGTGCCGGATACCACGCTGATTATCAACTGCGATGATATCCTTTCCTATTCTCTGGCGGAGAAGAGCGGGAACCCGTTTGTGACTTACGGGATCAGCGAGCAGATTTTTGACGATATTTCACGTTCGGAGATACGGGAGAGCATCTTCTGCAGAAACTGCGGAAAGAAGCTGGAATATGATTTCTTCCACTATGGTCAGCTGGGCATTTACCACTGTCCGAACTGCGGCTGGAAACGTCCGCAGCCGGATTATACAGCGGAGCAGATCGAGCTGAAGGACGAGCTGTATTCCTTTGATATGGATGGAATGCATATCGATTCCACAGCGCGCACGCCGTACAATATTTACAATACGCTCTCTGCATATACGGCGCTTAAGACCATGGGAGCGGGTTATGTCGGATTCAAAGAAATGATTGAAGCTTTTGATTACGGCAATAACAGAGAGAGCATTTTCAATATCTACGGCGCGAGGGTTCAGCTTCATCTGGCGAAGAACCCGATCGGATTCCAGCAGAAGGTTTCGCTTGTGCTCAAGGATCCGAAACCGAAGGATATTATTATCCAGATCAATGACACTTATCAGGATGGCGAGGATATCTCCTGGCTCTGGGATGTGGATTTCCAGTATCTGGCGGACAGCAACGCGCGAAAGATTATTACCGCAGGCACGAGACGCCACGATATGGGGCTTCGCCTGAAGTATGAGGATGTCCCCTGTGATTCTACTACAGACCTGCGGGCGTCTGTGATCGACTGTGCGCAGAATGGGACGAAGAATCTCTATGTGATCGTGAATTATTCCGGGCTGTACCGGACAAACCATATGCTGACTGAGCTGGAGAAGGACTCGGGGAATGCTGCCGGACAGAACATTGAGAACACTGGAAACGGACAGGAAGGAGGAACCGGAGCATGATGAAATTAACAATCGGACATTTATATCCGGATCTTCTGAATCTGTACGGAGACCGGGGAAATATTCAGTGTTTCCGCAAACGTCTGGAATGGCGCGGCATGGAAGCGGAAGTGATTCCGTTCCTGTCAGGAGATTCCATTGATTTCTCGAAGCTGGATATCGTGCTTCTGGGCGGCGGCTCAGACAGAGAGCAGGAGATTGTATGCGGATTTCTGAAAGATATCAGGGATGATTTTAAAAATTACGTGGAGGATGACGGCGTTGTGCTGGCAGTGTGCGGCGGCTATCAGCTCCTCGGGAAATATTATAAAACAGATAAGAAGACAATCGAAGGTCTCGGCGTGCTGAACATCACGACAGAGTGGGAGCCGGAGCGTCTGATCCGCAACATTGTGCTCAACAGCCCGCTGTTTGAGACACCGGTAGTGGGATTTGAGAATCACGGCGGCCGCACTTATATCGGAGATCACACGCCTTTTGGAAAAGTATTCTATGGGCTGGGCAATACAGGCAAATCCGGATACGAGGGTGTGGTGTATAAAAATGTGATCGCCACCTACCTGCACGGACCGCTTCTGCCGAAAAATCCGCAGGTGTGCGATTACCTGCTGGAGAGGGCGCTGAAGCGCAAATATGGTCCTGATGTGACGCTTGAGCCGCTTCCGGATGAGCTGGAGCACAAGGCGAACAGCTATATTGTGAATCGTTACAGTGACAAGAAATATATCTTAAAAGAGACGATCAAGAGATACACCTAGAAATGTAACAGTTCCATCACGAAAAGGCGGTGTTTGTATGGGATATACTTATGTGATGTCGGATATACACGGGATGGGCGCGCTGCTGGAAGAGATGCTTGAAAAGATCCATTTCAGCGGGGAGGACGCGCTCTATATTCTCGGAGACATGATTGACCGGGGATTTGAGCCTGCAAAGGTGCTGGATATTGTGCGGGGAACGGAGAATATTACTGCGCTGACCGGAAATCATGAGGACGGGTTTGTGGACTGGTTTGAAAATGTCCCGGACAAGGTCAGACAAAGATATTACTACAACACATATGATGTCCTTATGGACAGCCAGGAGACAAGGGATAAGATCCCGGAGTATGTGCAGTTTATGAAAGGTCTTCCTCTGTACAAGAAATTAAAGCAGGATGGAAAATGCTATCTTATGGCACATGCGTCCACGGAGGAGATCCTTCGGGTATGGAAGCGCAGAGAACGTCTGATCTGGGACAGCTCGATGGTCGACAGGAAGGCGGGAATACCGGGATATGTCTCCATTGTGGGTCATGTCCCGACTTTTATTATCAGGGGATATAAGAAAGAACCCGCCACGATCTGGCGGAGTCCGGACGGACGTCTGATTGATGTGGACTGCGGCGCGGCGTTTCCGGACATGGGCGGACGGCTGGGATGCCTCTGCCTGGAGACAGGAGAAGAGTTCTATGTCTCCGCAAAGAGCACGGAGACCGGGATTTTCCGGAAGATTTTCGGATAGGATGGAGATAAAGGGAACGGCGGAAGATTTTCGGATAAAGCAGAAGATTTTCGGGTGAGGGAAACAAGAAGGAGCAATATGAAAATTCATTACAGAGAGACAGAGGGCGGTGTTGAGATCGTGCGCTGCTTCGGATCTGACCCGGAGGTGGAACTGCCGGGGCAGATCGGCGGGCAGCCGGTGATACGGGCAGCCGCCTATGCTTTTTCAGCGAGAAAGGACCGGGAAGAAGAGGACGTACTTGTATTCGTGACAGAGGATGCGGAGCTGTTCCGCGGGGAAGAACATCTGCTGGCAGGGGAAGATGTGGAGAGTGTGGATTTCCCGGACAGCATGGAGGAGATCGGGCGATATATTTTCTATGGATGCAGGAATCTGAGAGAGCTGAAATTCTCCGGACATCTGATGGAAATCGGAAGCGGAGCGTTTACCGGATGCCGGAGCCTGAGCAGACTTTCCGTACGGCTTGACGGCGGTCGGAGATCCTGTGTGCCGGAGATACTGGGCGACCTGTGGCAGCGGATCGATGTGACATTCCAGGGAGAGGACGGAGAGGCGCGCCTGGTATTCCCGGAACATTACGAGGAAGCGGTGGAGAACACGCCGGCCCGCATCCTATTTACCCAGCATCACGGTTCGGGGAACAATTACCGGCAGTGCTTTTACAATAAAGAAATGGACTGGAGAAAATACGATTCCCTGTTCTATCTGGCAAAAGCGCAGGACAAAGTGAATGTGCTTTCCGATCTTGTATTTGCCCGGCTTTTATATCCAGTGGATCTGACCCGGGAGGCAAGATGCGGATATGAGACGTGGATAAGGGAACACGCTGCTCAGATCGCAGCTTATCTGACAGACACGGAAGACCTGGATAAACTGAAGGAGATATCCGCACGCGGGCTCTGGAGCCGGGAATCTCTCGGCGAAGCGGTAGAGTACGCGGCGCGCGCCGGGAAGGGTGAGGTCTTAAGTCTGCTGATGGATGAACGGCAGAGGGCATTTCCGGGGAAGGAGAAGAAGTATGAACTATAACGGGATGCGTCTGGAAGAGAGCGGAAGGGAACAGGCGGAACAGCTGGAGCGGATCGGACGCGAGATACTGACTCTGTGCCGGGATGAGCTGTATTTCTCCATGCGGTTTATGGATGTTGCTCTGAGCAGCTTTGTCTACGTGATGGATCCGGAAACGGAGCCTTTCGGCACAGACGGATACCGGATGTATTTTCACCCCGGACGCCTGGGCGGAATGTACAGGGAGAACAGGATCCTGGTGAACCGTGCGTATCTTCACATGGTGCTGCACTGTATCTTCCGCCACCTGACGAAACAGGGGATGGAGGAGCGGTACTGGAATCTAAGCTGCGATATTGCCGCGGAGCATATCATCGACGGGTGTAATCTGCGCCCGGTGCGTTATTCCAGAAGCCTTCTTCGCAGGGAAACCTACCGGAAACTGGAAAAGGAGGAGCATGTCCTCAATGCGGAATGGATCTTCCGGCAGCTGACAGAGTGGAATCTTTCGGAAAAGGAGCTCTCCATGCTGGAAGAAGAATTCTATGTGGATGACCACAGATACTGGACGGATCAGACGAAGAATCGTCCGCCGGATCAGGAAATGGAGCGCAAATGGAAAGAGATCGATGAGAAGATGGAGACGGATCTGGAGACGTTCTCAAAAGAGGCGGCAGAGAGAGAAGGCGGTTTCTTAAGGGAGCTGAAGGTAGCGAACCGGGAGCGGTCAGACTATCGGGAATTCCTGCGGAAATTTTCCGTGTTCCGTGAGGAGATGAAAAGCGATCCGGATACGTTTGACTACGGATTCTACAGCTATGGGCTGTCCCTGTATGGAAATATGCCGCTGATCGAGCCTCTGGAGACCCGGGAAGTGCGCAAAATCGAAGAGTTTGCCGTTGTGATCGACACATCCATGTCCTGTTCGGGAAGTCTTGTGCGCCGGTTCCTGGAAGAGACGTACAGCGCGCTTATGGAAAACGAGAGCTATTTCCGTAAGGTGAACATTCACATTATTCAGTGTGATGAGAAGGTGCAGCAGGACACGAAGATTACGGACAGGGATGAACTGATAGAATATATGGAACATTTTCAGCTCTATGGGGAGGGCGGAACTGATTTCCGTCCGGCATTTGACTATGTGGACCGACTGAGGGAAGAGGGAGAGTTTACGAATCTGAAAGGGCTGATTTATTTTACGGACGGATATGGTATCTATCCGGAGCGGATGCCTTCTTACCGGACAGCGTTTGTATTTCTGGAGGAGGATTACCGTGACGCGGACGTGCCTGCATGGGCGATCAGGCTGGTAATCAGTGAAGAGAGTCTGAGGGAGCACGCTGCGGTGTGAACAATAGTAAAACGGGGAGGAAACATCATTGAATATAAAACGAGCAAAACAGGAGATTAAAGACGCGGTGGAGGCATATCTGCTGAAAGACCGGTTTGGGGCATACAGGATTCCGGTTATCCGGCAGCGGCCGGTGCTTCTCATGGGACCGCCGGGAATCGGAAAGACGCAGATTATGGAGCAGATCGCAAAGGAATTGCAGATCGGCCTGGTTGCGTACACGATCACACATCATACGAGACAGAGCGCAGTGGGGCTTCCATTTATTCAGGAGAAAACATATGGCGGAAAGCAGTATTCAGTGACTGAATATACAATGAGCGAGATCATCGCCTCTGTCTATGAGAAGATGGAGCAGACAGGGATGGAGGAGGGAATCCTTTTCCTTGATGAGATCAACTGTGTGTCTGAGACACTGGCTCCTGCCATGCTTCAGTTCCTGCAGAATAAGACTTTCGGCACTCATCGGCTGCCGGAGGGATGGATCATCGTTGCGGCCGGAAATCCGCCGGAGTACAACAAGTCTGTGCGTGAGTTCGATGTGGTGACGCTGGACCGTCTGAAGAAGATCGATGTGGAGGCAGATTTCCCGGTGTGGAAGGAATATGCCTATCTGCAGAACATCCATCCGGCCGTGATTTCCTATCTGGAGATACGCAGGGAGAATTTCTACCGGGTGGAGAATACCGTGGACGGCAAGCTTTTTGTGACGGCCAGAGGCTGGGAGGATCTTTCACGGGTGATTCAGGTATATGAAGAACTGGGGAAGACAGTCGACCGGGAGGTTGTGTATCAGTATATTCAGCATCGGAACGTGGCGAAAGATTTCGCGAATTATCTGGAACTGTACTACAAATATAAAACTGACTATAAAGTGGAAGATATTCTCAAAGGTCAGTGGGACAAGGCGGCGCTGGAGAAAATCGCCGCAGCGCCTTTTGATGAGCATCTGAGTGTTGTAAACCTGCTGAACGCAAAGCTTGACGGAATGTTCGTCGACTGCTACCGGCAGGACACATATATCGGGAAACTGTACGAGTATCTGATTTACTACCGTGATAATCAGAGCATCATGATGCTGGACGATGTACGTGCCATGGCGGAGAAGGACCTGGAAGAAGGAAGAAAATCAGAGATTTTGACTGCGGAACAGGAGCAGATTCTCATCCGAGTAGCGGAGACTTTAAATCGATTCGCGCTGGAGATCAAAGGGGAACTGTTCTTCGGCGATGGCGTTTTCGATGAAGTGCGGGATTTGTTCGCGCAGGAGAAGAGCGAACTGGGCCGTATGACGGAAGAGACATCCGAGACTCTGGAGAACGCTTTCCGGTTCCTGGAGGATGCCTTCGGCGAGAGTCAGGAGATGGTGGCGTTTGTCACGGAGCTGAACGCAAATTATTACAGTGTGTGGTTTATCAAAGAGAATGGCAGCGACCTGTACTATAGGCATAATAAAGGTCTGCTGTTCGACCAGAGACGGGAGAGCATCATGCGCCAGATGGATGAGGCGGAAGATGCCATGAACCGGGGAATCAAGTAAGAAAAACAGATTGACAGATATTTGAAACTGAAAGGAAAGGAGCCGTTTTTATGCTTGATGTATCACTGGCAGAAAAACTGATTGAGAGAGTAACCGAATATACGACATACAATGTAAATATCATGAATGAAAACGGCGTAATTATCGCAAGCCGCGATCCGGAGAGAGTGGGGACATTCCACGAGGCGGCATTTCAGGCGCTGAATGGCTCGAAGGAGATCATAACAGTGGAAGGCGACAATGATTATCCGGGTGTGCTTCGCGGAATTAATATGGTAATTGATATAGACGGAAAAAAAGAGGGGGTGGTCGGGGTAACCGGAGATCCCTCAGAGATTCGCCCCGTTGCACTCATTACAAAGATGGCGATCGAAACTATGATAAAATACGAGAACCAGAAGTTGCAGTCGATCCGGCGGCAGTCAAAAAAAGAAAGATTTGCCGAGATGCTGACGCGGGAAGAAAATCCAGATCCGACTTATATCCGGAAACTGGCGGCAGAGCTGAATTACCGGGAGGATATTGTGCGTATTCCCATTCTTTGCAGGCCGGAGCATCCGGGAAATGCGGAGGAACTGCTGGAACGGATAAAAACCAGCCACCTGCACGGAAGAGAAGATATCAGTTTTGTTCTGGATGACGAATACGTCCTCGTGTTCAAAACGCTGGATAAGACAGAGGAAAATATATTCTCCGACTATAAATACATTCTGGGAGAATATATGGCGGATGCCCTCAGATGGATGCGCGAGAAAGAGATGAAATGCCGGTTTTATGTCGGAACATTTCAGAACAGTTTTACCCAGTATTACTATGCCTACCGGCACTGCCGATGGCTGGAAGAAAATGTGCGGACAGATCATTCCACGGTCTGGTTTTATGATTATGTGGGAAAATACATGCAGAATTTTATTCCCAGAAATGAACTGCAGAGAATGTTCAATGTATTCGGAAGCGGAATGACAGATGATTTTAAACAGGACTTCCGGGAGCTGATCGGAAGCCTGCTGGATAATAACTTTAATATCGCGGCAGCGGCAAGGCAGAGCTTTATGCATAAAAACACATTTGTCTACCGGTATAACAAGGTGAGGGACATGCTTAATGTAAACCCGCAGGCTTCGCTGTCCGATAAGTGGATGCTGATGTATCTCTATATTTATCTGATGCCGTAAACACAGGATGGAGCCCTGACCCCAATAAAACAGAACGTATGTTTTGTGTCGGCGGTACAAAATTCGGCGCTTATTTTGTGCTTTCCTGTTCTGAAATTCAGTACAGCCCCCTGCTAAAATAGGTGCATACCAAAAACATACCAACATACTAAAGAAAAGGGGGCATTTTTATGACTGGTTTTCCACTTATAATTGCATTCGTAATTGCAATTATTGTCATGATCGTCGCAATCTCAAAATTCAAGATTCATCCATTCCTGGCGATTATGACGATCTCACTGATCCTCGGGCTGATCGCGGGTATCCCGATTGTTGATCAGACCGCTGAGGATGGGACAGTCACACAGGGACTTGCGAATGTAATCGGAGCAGGATTCTCCGGTACTTTCACAAGCATTGGTATTGTAATTATCCTTGGAGCTCTGATAGGAACTATTCTTGAGGAGACGGGAGCAGCTCTTAAGCTGGCGGACATGGTGATCCATCTGGTTGGAAAGAATCATCCGGAACTGGCGATAGAGCTGATGGGCTGGGTTGTATCGATCCCTGTTTTCTGTGATTCGGGATTTGTAATCCTCAACCCCATCCGTAAAGCCCTTGTCAACCGTACCGGTACATCATCGGTTGCCATGACAGTGGCGCTTTCTACAGGACTTTATCTCTCCCATGTGTTTATTCCGCCGACACCGGGACCGATCGCGGCGGCATCCACACTTGGGATCGGAGACAATATGCTTCTCGTCATGGGGATGGGCGCGGTCTGCTCCATATTCCCGCTGATTGCAGGATACTTTTACGCAAATTATATCGGCAAAAAAGTGACTGCGGATGATGAGGCAAATCAGAATGATGTTCAGAAAACCTATGAAGAACTGGTGGCGGAATACGGCAAACTTCCGGGAGGATTCAACGCGCTGGCGCCGATTATCGTTCCGATCATCCTTATGGGACTCAGCTCCGTGGCATCCATGGCGGGCTGGACAGGAACAGTAAGTGACATTCTCCAGTTCCTCGGCACTCCGATCATCGCACTGGCAGTCGGTACCGTATTTGGTGTGATTCAGCTTGCGGGAGCAAAGAAACTGGGCAACTTCTATAAACTGACAGACGATACGCTGAAGACAGTCGGACCGATCCTGTTCGTTACGGCAGCAGGCGGAGTGCTTGGAAAAGTAATCTCCTCTACCGACATGATCAATTACATTACTCAGAATGCCACACTACTCGAGAAGATCGGAATCTTCTTCCCGTTCATACTGGCGGCAATTCTGAAGACGGCTCAGGGTTCTTCAACAGTTGCCCTGACAACGACAGCCGGTATCGTTGCGCCGATCCTTCCGCTGCTCGGACTGGATACACCGGTGAGGACAGCTCTTGCCGTTATGGCAATCGGAGCAGGCGCGATGACAGTGTCACATGCCAACGACTCTTACTTCTGGGTAGTTACAAACTTCGGAGCAATGACACCGGAAAAAGGTTACAGAACACAGACAGTCAATACACTTATACTTGGTATTGCAGGTATGGCGGAAATCTTTATTCTTTCCCTTTTCCTGCACTGATAAAGAACAAGAAAAGGAGGCCGTCATATGAGATTTTTATTTGCGTCGGATTCATTTAAAGGGACTCTCTCGTCAAGGAAAACAGCAGAGCTTCTGACTCAGGCGGCATCTGAGATATTCCCGGAAAGCGAATGCGGCAGCATCGAAGTGGCGGACGGCGGAGAGGGAACAACCGATGCGGTGCTCTCCGCCGTAAACGGAGAGAAAATCACTGCCACGGTACACGGTCCTCTGTGGGAGGAGCGCAGTGTCTATTATGGAAAGCTGGATGACTGTAGGGTTGTCATGGAGATGGCTGCGGCATCAGGCCTGCCACTGGTTCCGGAGAAAGAAAAAGATCCGAGAAAGACGACCACATACGGGACAGGGGAGATGATTGCTGACGCCCTGGAAAAAGGCTTCCGTGATATTTCTATCGCAATCGGAGGATCCGCTACAAATGACGGGGGGATCGGGTGTATGAAAGCGCTGGGAGTCCGCTTCCTGGATGAAGCGGGACAGGAACTTTCCGGATGCGGAGAGGATCTCTCGGCAATCCGCAGAATTGATGTAAGCGGACTGGATCCCAGAGTGAAAGAATGCACATTTACGATCATGTGTGACGTAAAAAATCCTCTCTGCGGAGAAAATGGTGCCACGTATACATTTGGAAAACAGAAAGGCGGCACCCCGGAGATTCTGGAGGAACTGGAAGCTGGTATGTGCAATTACCGGGACCTGCTCCTTGAGCAGTTTGGCGTCAATATGGATGAAGTGCCGGGTGCAGGGGCTGCCGGAGGGCTGGGAGCTGCGCTGATGGTATTCTTAAACGGCACTCTGAAGTCCGGGATTGAGACCGTGCTTGATCTGGTGGATTTTGACCGCAGGCTGGAGGGCGTTTCTCTTGTAGTTACAGGGGAGGGTGCCACGGACTGGCAGTCTGTGTTCGGGAAAGTGATGCAGGGTGTTGGGGTCCATTGTAAAAAGGCAGGAATCCCGGCAGTCGCTATCGTGGGAAGCATGGGAAAAGGTGCGGAAGATATCTTTGATTATGGTATCGAATCCATTCTGACTACGGTGAATGCTGTTATGCCGCTGGAGGAAGCGCTGGGACGTGCGGAGGAACTGTATCTGCAGGCGGCAAGAAGAATGTTCCGGATGTTGAAAGCCGGGTGTGAGATGAATAACAAGTAGCATTTCATCAAAAATTTGTTTTTTCTCTTGTAAATTCGTTGCCGCATGCCTATACTTATATTTAGAAAATGAAAGTTTCCTTTATCCCGCGACTTATCAGCGGCAAACAAAAGGATAAGGTTTAAATATTTTCCGCGACTTATCAGCGGCTGATAAAAGGATAAGGTTTAAATGAAAATATCCCACTTTTAAGTGGGATATTTTCATATTACAGGAGAAAGATCGATAAAGGAAATACTGAAGCAGAAAAAGGGGGAAATAAACGTGCTGACAGAAGAAAACTGCAACAGGTATATTAAAGTACTGGAGGAGGAACTGATCTGCGCGATGGGATGCACGGAGCCGATCGCAATCGCATATGCGGCGGCAACAGTCAGGGAATATCTTGGTGAAATGCCGGAATCTGTTCGCGTGGAGGTCAGCGGAAATATACTGAAGAACGCCAAAAGTGTAGTTGTTCCCGGGACAGACGGTCTCCGGGGAATCGAAGCGGCAGCAGCAGCGGGAATAATTGCGGGAAAAGCAGAGAAAAAACTGGAAGTAATCTCTGAGATTTCGGATGATCTGCGAAGTGAAATCCGCAGATTTATGGACACGGCTGAGATAAAAGTCGGAATCGCGGATACGGACAAGATTCTGGATATCCGGATTCAGCTGCAAAAAGGCGAGCATACGGCTTATGTAAGGATATCCGATTACCATACGAATATTACAGAAATCCGTCGGGATGGGATTCCAGCTGCAGGCCAGGAGCCAGAAGCGAAGGCAGCGGAGACGTGTGCTTCTGAGGCATGCACATCTGAAGGAGAAAACTCGATGAGCGACCGGGAATTCATGAACGTGGAAGATATTGTTCAGTTTGCGGACTCTGTGGAAATCTCACGGGTGAAAGAGATCCTTGACCGTCAGATTGAATGCAATATGGCGATTGCCAATGAGGGAATCAATAATAACTACGGAGCGAATATAGGGAAAACCATATTGAAAATGTATGGTTCATCGGACGCGAAGGTGCGCGCCAAGGCTCTGGCGGCGGCTGGCTCGGACGCCAGGATGAACGGGTGTGAACTTCCGGTAGTAATTAATTCCGGAAGCGGAAACCAGGGTATTACAGCATCGGTGCCTGTGATTGTAATTGCCAGAGACCGGAAAGTGACTGAGGAGAAGCTTTACAGAGCGCTTCTCGTGTCGAATCTGATCACAATCCATCTGAAAAGCGGAATCGGCAGGCTCTCCGCTTACTGCGGCGTGGTGAGCGCGGGATGCGGAAGCGGCGCGGGGATCGCCTATCTCTCCGGCGGGGGAGTGGATGTGATCCGCCATACGATTGTGAACGGACTTGCAACAGTGTCGGGAATTATCTGTGATGGTGCGAAAGCGTCCTGCGCGGCGAAGATAGCATCAGCGGTAGATGCCGGGCTGCTTGGATATGAGATGTATATGAACGGGCAGCAGTTCTACGGCGGAGACGGAATTGTGAAAAAAGGTGTGGAGAATACAATTCACAGTGTTTCAAGACTTGCGAAAGAAGGAATGCAGCAGACAGATAAGGCGATCCTCAAGATTATGACGGAAATGTAGAAGGGCAACGGCAGTTTTCCCAGTTTTAACAAACTTCCCTGCAAAAATCCGCAAAATCATGATATACTGTAAAAAGCATTTAAAAATTTAATTATTAATTATGAAAAGGGATGATGTAATGAACGTCAGACAGATGAGAAACGAAGCGCTTGGAAAACGTGTTGTAAAGGCTCTTGAGTCAAGGAATATGGAAGCCTATTATGCGGGCTCAAAAGAAGAGGCTGTGAAGAAAGCTCTGGAGCTGATCCCGAAGGGCAGCAGCATTAATATGGGTGGATCCATGTCCATCCGTGATGTGGGGCTGTATGATGAGGTCTGTTCAGGAGACTATGAATTTTATGATCGGGATGCGGCTCCGACACAGGACGAGAAAAATGAGATTCAGCTGAAAGCATTTACCTGCGACTGGTTTCTGGGAAGTGTAAACGCTATGAGCGAGGACGGAGTGTTTGTAAATATAGACGGAAATGCAAACCGGATCGCAGCGTATGCCTTTGGCCCGAAAAATGTTCTGCTCATCGTGGGAATGAATAAGATTGTCAAAACAGAGGAGGACGCCATGCATCGGGCAAGGAACGAGGCCGCTCCGATCAACGCGCAGAGATTCGGGATCGACACGCCCTGTATAAAGAACGGAAGCTGCTTTGACTGCAAGAGCCCGGACTGCATCTGCTGTCAGATTCTGGTCACGAGATTCAGCAAAGTTCCCGGAAGATTTAAAGTGATACTGGTGGATGATAATCTGGGATTCTGACCGGCTGATTGAGGTGCGAAGCGGAAGCGCGCGAAGAACCTCGGTCTGATTTACATATCTGCCGGCAGAAGACAGCAGGAAGAAATCGGAATTCAGGAAAGGAATACAATGGACAGAAGGAAAAAAAGAGAGATGAACGCCCAGGCGGAATCCCGTTCCGGCAGCAGGAAAAGGAGCAGAAAGAAAAAGGAACAGAAGAGGGCTGCATTTAATGTTATCTCAGCGACTGTGCTGATCGCGGCGGTCTGTGTGTTTGTTTTCTCGCTTTATCAGCTTGCGATTATGCTTGTGCCGTATTTCTCCGGCGGGCAGGAATATGATGATATCAAAGATCTGGCGATCACCGCGGATGCGGACGGAACCGGATTCAGCGTGGATTTTGACGCGCTTCTGGAGGCAAATCCGGATACGGTGGCATGGATCCGGTTTGACGAGCCGGCGATCATCAGTTACCCGGTGGTGAAGAGCGCGGATAATGAAGATTATCTGACGAAGACATTTACGGCCAATGACAACAAACTGGGCGCGATCTTTATGGATATGCGGAACAGTTCGGACTTTTCCGACAGGAATACATTTATCTATGGTCATCATCTGAATGTGGGCGGAGAGATGTTTTCCGAACTGCTGGAATATGAGAACGAAGAGTTCTGTCAGCAGCATCCGGATTTCTATATCTATACGCCGGACGGCAGTGTCAGAACTTATAGGGTATTTTCCGCAGGTGTAGTGAAGGATACCGCGGACAATTATAAGATCGAGTATGCGTCTGACGAGGAGTTTGAGCAGTACATAAATACCTGCCGTGAGTCGTCCAATTATCAGGTGGATGTGGAGGTAAACGCACAGTCTCAGATCGTGAGCCTGTCCACCTGTACAAATGTAAGGGATGATGAACGTTTCCTTGTACAGGGTGTGCTGACAGCAGTGGATTAAAAGGAAAGGAACGGCGGTTATGGCAGACAGATTCGATGTTGGCGATATCATAAAGATGAAAAAACCCCACCCCTGCGGAAGCCATGAGTGGGAAGTGCTTCGCGTGGGAGCGGATTTCCGCCTGAAATGCATGGGGTGCGGACATCAGATAATGGTGCCGCGTAAACTGGTGGAGAAGAACACCAGGCAGATTACGAAAAAGGCAGATCAGAAACTGACAGAAGGAGAGAGTAACACTTGAGAGTTTTGGTCATAGACGGACAGGGAGGCGGACTCGGCAGGCAGCTGGTGAACGCAGTAAAGGAGCGGTTCCCTGAGGTTGAAATACTTGCGGTAGGAACGAACAGCGCGGCGACAAACGCCATGCTCCGCGCCGGAGCAGATCAGGCAGCCACGGGGGAGAATTCTGTGGCAGTTGCTTCCGGAAGAGTGGATGTTATTATGGGGCCGATCGGTATCGTGATTGCAGACTCCATGCTGGGAGAGATTACACCTCGCATGGCGCTGTCTGTGGGACAGAGCCTGGCGAAACGGATCTTGATTCCGGTTAATTTTTGTGATAACATCGTTGTGGGCGTCACGGAGACATCCATGGCAAAGAATGTACAGAACGCTGTAGACGCGCTTGGCAGATTGATGGAGAACAGCAGTTTCTGATTTTAAAATGTTTTGTACAGTCCCGACAGAAGCGGGGACAGGGAAAAAGAAGCGGATCAGAAGAACTGTTTTACAGTTACAGGGTAAGAACCCGGCAGGAAGCCGGGGTGAGCGGCAGCAGCTGCAGAAATTTTGCGCAAGGTGAAATACAGACCAGGCGGATTTCAGAAGTTCGCTTTATGAGAATAAGAACAGGATATGGATATCAGGAAGGTATCTGCTTTCAGGAGAGAGCAGGTGCTTTTCTTTTTGTCTGAATATTTATCCGTGAAAAAAGGAGTAAAAGATGACGTTAGAAGAATTTTTTCGGTCAGTACCAAAGGCGGCGCTGGCGTTTTCAGGGGGAACGGATTCCGCGTTCCTTATGTGGGCTGCAAAGCATTACGGCTGTGATTTGAAGGCATATTATGTAAATACTGCGTTTCAGCCGGAATTTGAGCTGGAGGATGCGCGAAGGCTTTCTGAGGAGCTTTCTGTTCCCATGAAAATCGTGGAAAAGGATATTCTCGCAGTCCCCGAGGCGGCGGAAAACGGACCGCGCCGCTGCTATTACTGCAAACAGGCGATATTCACCGCGCTTTGGGAGGCTGCCCGTGCGGACGGATATACGGTGCTTCTCGATGGAACGAATGCATCGGACGATGCGGCGGACCGACCCGGGATGCAGGCGCTTCGGGAACTGTCCGTGCGTTCGCCTCTGCGGGAATGCGGGATCACGAAGCCGGAGATACGGAGGCTCTCACAGGAAGCCGGACTTTTCACATGGGAGAAACCGGCCTATGCCTGCCTTGCCACAAGGATTCCCGCTGGAACCCGGATCGTTGATGAAGATCTGAAACGGGTGGAGTCAGCGGAAAATATGCTCGCAGGCCTTGGATTCAGGGATTTCCGGGTGAGGATGTATCACGGCGGCGCGCGGCTGCAGGTGACAGAAGAGCAGCTTGCCCTCGCGCTGGAAAAGCGGCTGGAGATTGTAAGCGGGCTGAGAGAGTTGTTTCCGGCTGTTATGCTGGATATGGAGCCGCGGTCTTAGAAAATGAACACTGACAGATGGATATATAGAATCATACAGGAGGAAAAAGATGGACAACAAGCATGATATACTGACTCTTCTCCGGGATGTGGCGGACGGCGCTGTTTCCCCGGAAGATGCGCTTCTGCAGTTTAAGGAAGCACCTTTTGAGGATCTGGATTACGCGAAAATTGATTATCACCGAAGTGTCCGGCAGGGGGCTGCGGAAGTGATTTACGGCGCCGGGAAAACGCCTGAGCAGATCGTGGGGATCGTCACTGCCATGGGAAACCGGGGCGTGAAAAATATTCTGGTCACACGTATCAGTGAAGAGGCGGCGAAACTGCTGGAAAAAACAGTTCCGGTCAACTATCATCCGCTGCCGGGAATTGCCGTTGCATTTCCGGAAGAGCGTGAAAAGAGAGGGAATATCGTTGTGGCAACCGGAGGAACCAGTGATATTCCGGTGGCTGAGGAGGCGGCTCTGACAGCGGAGACCATGGGAAATCATGTAACCCGTCTTTACGATGTAGGAGTGGCGGGTCTTCACCGTCTGCTCTCCAACATGGATGTGCTGATGAGCGCCCGGTGCGTGGTCGCAGTAGCCGGCATGGAGGGCGCGCTGGCATCTGTGATCGGCGGCCTTGTGGACTGCCCGGTGGTTGCAGTGCCTACGAGTGTCGGATACGGCGCAAGTTTCGGCGGCCTTTCCGCACTGCTTTCCATGCTCAATTCCTGTGCTTCCGGGTGCAGCGTGGTCAACATTGACAACGGATTCGGAGCAGGATATCTGGCAAGCATGATCAATCAGATGGAAGGAATCGAACCCCCGCAGGGAACGGCGGATCATAAAGGAGGAGAAACAGTATGAAAACATTATATATTGAATGCAATATGGGGGCCGCAGGCGATATGCTTATGTCTGCTCTTTATGAGCTGCTTGATGATAAACAGGGATTTCTCGATGTGATGAACAGTCTGGGACTGCCGGGCGTCGAGCTGGAGGCAGTGAGAGGAACAACCTGCGGGATCGCAGGAACGCACATGGCAGTGACCGTGAACGGTGAAGAAGAATGCGAGCCGGGAGAAGGGCAGGAGCATGGACATCATGATGAACACAGTCACGGCGGGGAAGGGCATCATCACGACCACGGTCACGGTGAGGAAGACCATCATCACGGTCATCATCATGCCGGACATTTTCACGCCACGCCGGGTCACATTGCGGAGATGATTGATCATATGGAGAGCCTGCCGGAAGATGTTCGAAGGAATGCCCGGGCGGTCTATGACCGGATTGCCCGCGCGGAGGCGAAAGCCCACGGATGCCCGGTGGGCGATGTGCATTTTCATGAAGTGGGAGCACTGGACGCGGTGGCGGATGTCACAGGAGTGTGTTATGCCATGCATCTGCTGGGCGCAGAGCGGATTGTTGTATCTCCGATCCACGTGGGCAGCGGTACGGTCCGCTGCGCTCACGGGGTGATGCCGGTTCCGGCGCCCGCGACAGCGAACCTTCTGGAGGGGATACCGTTTTACGGCGGCGAGGTGAAAGGTGAGCTCTGCACTCCTACGGGCGCGGCGCTTCTCGCTCATTTCGCGGATGAATTCGGAAATATGCCTGTTATGAAGGTGAGCGGCACGGGAATTGGAATCGGGACAAAGCAGTTTGATCAGGCGAACTGTGTGCGCGTTTTCCTTGGAGAGTCAGATGAGGGCTGCCCGGCACAGGCGAAAGGCAAAGCGGATTGCTGCGGAGAAAACAGCGGTGCAGTGCACAGAGATGCGGAACAGAATGGGGAACCGAACGGAACAATCACAGAGCTGGTCTGCAATATTGATGACATGACTCCGGAAGCGATCTCTTATGCGTGTCTGCGGATTCTGGAAGAGGGAGCACTTGACGTTTACACTGTTGCCGGGACCATGAAGAAAGGGCGCCCGGGTCATGTCCTGACTGTTCTGTGCAGCCCGGAGGATGAGAGGCGGATTGCCCGGTGCATATTCAGGGAGACGACAACAAACGGGGTGCGCGCGCGCCGGTGTGAGAAGTATTACCTCACCCCCGGAGTGGAGAAGGTACAGACCCGCTGGGGAGAGGCAAGAGTAAAGACTGCCGAAGGATACGGCGCTTCCCATGTGAAGCCGGAATATGAGGATGCGGCGGCTATGGCACGGGAAAACGGAGTATCATACCGGGAAGCGGCGGCAGAGATCCTGCGGTGCAGAGAGCAGACAGATGAAACTTGTAATAGACAGAGAGGAAAATAGACATGAGAAAACGATTGCTTTCAATTCTGTTATCCGCAGCTCTTATGTGCGCCCTGCTGTCGGGGTGCGGGAATGGAGCTGATGGAAACAGTACGGGAGGAGGCGGAGCGGACAGCGCGGGCGCGGAGAAGACTGCCGGAGAACAGGGGCAGAACTCGGTCGTGGTTGCGCTGGATCCCAATTCCGAGCCGGAAGCCGGGTTTGATCCCGCCTATGGCTGGGGCGCGGGAGAACATGTGCACGAGCCTCTGATCCAGAGTACACTGACAGTTACAAACCCGGATCTGACAATCGGGTATGACCTTGCGACAGATTACAGCGTGAGCGAGGACGGCCTGACCTGGACGGTGACGATCCGGGATGATGTGAAGTTTACGGACGGGGAGCCTCTGACGGCGGCGGACGTTGCGTTCACCTATAATACAGTGAAAGAATCCAGCTCGGTAAATGATTTTACAATGATGGATTCCGCGGAGGCGGCAGACGATACAACCGTAATTTTTCACATGAACCGCCCGTTCTCTATCTGGCCGTATACAATGGCCGTGGTCGGGATTGTGCCGGAACATGCATATGACAGTGCAACTTATGGTTCCAATCCCATTGGTTCGGGAAGATACATTCTGAAGCAGTGGGACCGCGGGCAGCAGGTGATTCTGGAGGCAAACCCGGATTATTACGGAGATGCGCCGCAGATGGAACAGGTGACGATTCTGTTTATGGAAGAGGACGCTGCATTTCTGGCTGCACAGGCGGGACAGGTGGATGTGGCGTACACATCGGCAACGTATTCGGATCAGACTATTGACGGGTACAGCCTGGCTTCTTATGCTTCTGTGGATAACAGAGGATTTAACCTGCCTGCCGTGTCTGCGGGAACGGATGAGGAAGGACGGACTGTGGGAAATGATTTTACCTCCGATGTGCTGGTGCGCCGGGCGATCAATATCGGGATAGATCGTCAGGAAATGATCGACAATGTACTGAATGGTTATGGAACACCAGCCTACAGTATCTGCGATCAGCTGCCGTGGTATAATGACGCTTCCGAGGTGGAGTACGATCCCGAGGGGGCGGCTGCCCTGCTGGATGAAGCCGGCTGGGTGATGGGAGATGACGGCATCCGGGAGAAAGACGGGGAGAAGGCAGAGCTGAATCTTCTCTATTCCACCGGAGATTCTGTGCGACAGGCTCTTGCGGCTGATTTCGCAGATCAGCTGGGTGAACTCGGGATTTCCTGTACGATCGAAGGTGTCGGCTGGGATACAGCCTATGACAGAGCGCTGTCAGAACCTCTTCTGTGGGGATGGGGAGCGCACAGTCCCATGGAATTATATAACATTTACCACACCATTGAAGGAACCGGATCAGCGGAGTACTCGCCATATTCGAATGAGACGGTAGACAGCTATATGGATCAGGCACTTGCCAGTACGGATCTGGAAGAATCCTATTCTCTCTGGCAGCAGGCACAGTGGAACGGGACAACGGGAGTTACGCAGGACGGAGATATTCCGTGGGTATGGCTTGTGAATATCGATCATCTCTACTGGGTGAGAGACGGGCTTCAGGTGGCGGAACAGAAGATCCATCCCCACGGACACGGCTGGTCCCTGGTTAATAATGTGGATCAGTGGAGCTGGGGATAATTTACCTGGATAGAACAGGTCTTGAAATAATATGACAGGAAAGGAATGGTAGCATGAAACATCGTCTGCAGTTTACGGCAAAAAAACTGATCCGCATGGCGCTGCTTCTTCTCGGAGTCAGCCTTGTGACATTTCTGCTGATGTGCGCATCGCCGCTGGACCCGCTGCAGACCAATGTGGGACAGGTGGCGCTTGGATCCATGAGCCCGGAACAGGTGGAGCAGCTGGAGGCATACTGGGGAGTGGACACCCCGCCCGCGGAACGGTATATCGGCTGGCTGTCCGGCGTGCTGCACGGTGACTTCGGCACCTCTCTGCTCTATCGTCAGCCGGTTCTGGCGATTATAGGACAGCGGCTGGCAGGCTCGGTTCTGCTGCTTCTGTCTGCGTGGGTAATATCAGGCGTTCTGGGAATGGTACTGGGAGTGACTGCAGGCACTTTCCGGGGACGGTGGCCGGACCGTCTGATCCGTGGATACTGTCTGCTGATTTCAAGTACACCGGCGTTCTGGCTGGCAATTCTCCTTCTGCTGATTTTTGCCGTGTGGCTTGGCTGGTTTCCGGTGGGGCTGTCTGTTCCGGCTGGAATGGAAGCAGCGTCGGTTACGCTGGGAGACAGGGTCTATCACGCTGCTCTCCCGGCGCTGACTCTGAGCATTACGGGAGTGGCGAATATCGCGCTCCATACAAGGGAGAAAATGATCGATGTGATGGAGTCGGATTACATACTTTTTGCCCGTGCCCGAGGAGAATCCACCGGTTCTGTTGTTCTGCGGCACGGTTTGCGGAATGTGGCGCTCCCGGGGATTACGCTGCAGTTTGCCTCAATCAGCGAAATTATCGGGGGCTCGGTACTTGTGGAGCAGGTGTTTTCCTATCCGGGGCTCGGACAGGCCGCGGTGACTGCCGGGCTTGGGAGTGACCTGCCTCTGCTTCTTGGAATAACAGTGATTACTTCTGCGATTGTGTTTGCAGGAAATCTCATAGCAGACCTTCTGTACGGTGCTGTGGATCCGAAGATCAGAAGGAGGGCAGCAGGAAAATGAGTGTGAAGAGAAAGATGAACAGAAGGCAGAGCACGCTGATTTTTCTTGCTGCAGCAACTTTGTTTCTTGCCTGCGTGACTGCAGCGGGAATTCTGCTGGAAGACCGGGCGCTGGAGACGGATTTTTCCAGAATCAATCTGGCTCCGTGCCTGAGATATCCGTTCGGTACGGACTGGATGGGGAGGGATATGTTTATGCGGACGTTTGCCGGGTTATCCCTGAGCATCCGGATCGGCGTTCTGACCGCTGCGGTGAGCGCGGTCACGGCCCTGCTGCTCGGAACTGCCGCGGCTGTGCTGGGAAAGAAGGCGGATGTGGTGATTTCCTGGGTGACAGATCTTGTGATGGGTATCCCGCACATTCTTCTGGTGATGCTGATTTCAATTGCCTGCGGCAGAGGATTTGCAGGTATTGTGGCGGGAGTATCCCTGAGCCACTGGCCTTCCCTGGCGCGGGTGATCCGGGGAGAGGTGATCCAGCTGAAAGAGGCACCCTATATACTGGCGGCAGAGAAACTTGGAGTGTCAAAACTGGCGAATGTGCGGCGGCATATGATCCCGCACCTTCTGCCCCAGTTCCTCACGGGAACAATCCTTTTATTCCCCCATGCAATCCTTCACGAGGCGAGTGTAACGTTTCTGGGATTCGGGCTTTCCTCAGAACAGCCGGCGATCGGCGTGATTCTGTCGGAGAGTATGCAGTATCTGACCACGGGGCGCTGGTGGCTTGCCCTGTTCCCGGGGCTTGCCCTTGTTGCTGTGGTTGTGATTTTCGCTCTGTTGGGAGAGCGGGTCCGTATGCTTCTGGATCCCTCCAGCGTACATGAGTGAGCCGGGGAGCATTTGGCAGGACAGTATGCATGAGTCAGGAGGCTTTTTGATGGAACCGATATTGGAGATCCGACATTTATCAATATATTTTACGCAGTATGAGCGGGGGGTCCGCCAGAGACAGCTTCCGGTTATCCGGGATCTGTCGCTTCGTATTCTGCCGGGGCAGATCACTGCCGTGGTGGGGGCCGGCGGATCAGGGAAGAGTCTGCTGGCGCATGGTATCCTGGGGATCCTTCCGTATAATGCCCATATGGACGGGACAATCCTCTATAATGGCAGGCTCCTCACGCAGAAGCGGGCAGAAAAACTGAGGGGACGGGAAATCTCGCTGATCCCTCAGGGGGTCAATTATCTGGATCCGCTGATGAAAGTAGGCGCTCAGGTCAGAAAAGGCAGAAAGGAAGAAGGAATCCGCGAAAAATGCAGGCGGGCGCTGGAACGTTATGGGCTTGAAAAAGAGACAGAGGAACTGTATCCGTTCGAACTCTCGGGCGGCATGGCGAGACGGGTACTGATTGCTTCGGCTGTGACGGAATCGCCGCGGCTGATTATCGCAGACGAACCGACCCCCGGACTGGACGCAAAGGCAGCTGCCCGCATACTCGGACATTTCCGGGAGCTGGCGGATGGGGGCGCCGGAATGCTTTTTATCACTCATGACCTGGAACTGGCGCTCACAATTGCGGACCGGGTTGTTGTATTCTATGCGGGAGAGACCATAGAAGATGCAGCGGCAGATGATTTCCGAGGCGCATCCGGACTGCGGCATCCTTTTACAAAAGCGCTCTGGAACGCTATGCCGGAGCATGGGTTTGTCCCTCTCTCGGGTGCTCAGCCTTATCCGGGAACAGTAGAGCGGGGCTGTCCTTTTGCGGATCAGTGCGGACAGTGCCGCCCGGAATGCCGGGAGACAGAGCAGATCCCTCTCCGTGAGATGAACGGCGGTATGGTGCGCTGTCTCTGTCCGGGTGATCAAAATGGCAAGGAAGGTGCGTCAGGATGATTCTGGAAGCGAAAAATGTAACGTTTTATTATCGGGGGAGAAAGAAATCTCCTGTTCTTGAAGATTACAGTATCTCAGTGAGCTCTGGAGAGCGGGTGGGACTAAAGGCGCCCAGCGGACGCGGCAAGACAACACTGTGCAGGCTGCTTGCAGGATACGAAAAACCGCAGGCAGGGGAGGTGCTGCTGGATGGAAAGCCGACTGCTTCGTATCGGGGCGCCTGTCCGGTTCAGATGGTATGGCAGCATCCGGAAACGGTGGTGGATCCGCTTCTTCGCCTCGGAGAGACTCTCGCGGAAGCTGGGGGAGCGGATGAGCACATCCGTCGCAAGCTTCATATCGAAGAGGGATGGATGAGCCGGTTCCCGTCCGAACTCTCAGGCGGTGAACTGCAGCGTTTCTGCCTTGCAAGAGCTCTGCATCCCGAAACAAAGTTTCTGCTGTGCGATGAGATATCCGCAATGCTGGATCTGGCAACCCAGGCGCAGATCTGGAATTTCCTTCTGGAAGAGGCTGAGCGGAGGGGGCTGGGGATGCTGGTTGTCAGTCACAGCGATGCGCTGCTGGAGAAAGTATGTACACGGATAGAGAGGATGTAACCGCTATTTTGTTCACTACCTTCATTGACTGAACGTACGAAAACAGAGAGGTTTTTTAAGACGTATTCTGCAGGGAGTGAGGATGTGGGCGAGGTTCCGCTCCGGGGAATAAGGGCAACTAAGAAGTTC
>DXGZ01000046.1 GCA_019113645.1 Candidatus Mediterraneibacter vanvlietii
CTCTTATTGACTATATATGGAAGAACCGTGAGGTGCTTACCAAAGGCGGTATGTAGGACCAGCTGTATAGGAAGGCTTATAAGAGGAAAGATTAAGCAGGGGAGAAAGCCCGGACATAAGGAGGAAGACAGATGTACCTGGAATGGTATCTGAAAGAGAAAACAGCTTTGGAGAAGAGCCTGGAGGAAAGCGTGGTTGAGATTCTGGCTCAGAAGAAGATGACAGTGACTACGGCTGAATCATGCACGGGCGGGCTTATCGCCGGCACACTTGTGAACGTGGCAGGAGCATCAGACGTTTTAAATGAGGGTTATGTGACCTACTCTAATGATGCGAAGGAACGTCTGGTCGGCGTGAAACATGAGACACTTGAAGAATACGGGGCCGTGAGTGAACAGACCGCCCGCGAGATGGCGGAAGGAGCGGCAAAGGCAGCTGGAGCGGATGCTGCTTTGAGCGCTACAGGAATCGCGGGTCCGGGAGGCGGCACAGAGGAGAAACCGGTGGGGCTCGTTTATATCGGTTGTTATGTAAATGGCGAAACAACCGTAAAAGAGTGCCGGTTTGAAGGCAGCAGGATGGAAAATCGTCTGCATACCGTGGAGACAGCGCTTCAGCTTCTGTTGAGACAGCTGTCGGAAGAGTAATTGAAGACTGACGGAATATATGGAATATAAGGGGCTGCGGCATCTGCTGCAGCCCCTTTTCCCGGACTCTGATCTTATTACATATATAGACTGCATCAGTCATGAAGATGCAGTCCGGTTAGTTTTTACATTGTTGATTCTGGCTCAATCCTCATGCTATCATGATTCTGACACGTTACCATCAACATATGAAAGGAACTTTGTCATGGCTGCCAGTTCTACTTCCGACATCCGTCTGATGCACATTATGAAAAAAGATCCCCAGGAGGGCATGCGTCTTTTATTAGAGCAGTATACCGGACTTGTCTGGCATATTATATCCGCTCATCTCAATAATCCGGAAGACATCAGAGAATGTGTCAGTGAAACCTTCTCTCAGTTTTATTTCCGGAGGGAGAGATATAATCCCCAAAAAGCCTCTCTGTCCCTGTATCTTGCCGCGATTGCACGGCGCATCGCTGTCTCCCGATACAGAAAGGAAAAGCGTTACCATTCCGGGCTGCAGACGCGGCATTCGTCCGGTTTCCCGGAAATCTCCGTGTCTGAATCGATATGTGCCTCTGAACACAGAGAATACTCCCGGGCAGAACTGAAAGCTGATCTTGAACAGGCGATGAAAGAACTGCGCCCGGACGAGCTTGAGATCATACGTATGAAGTATTATGACAGTATGACAATCCGTGAGATAGCAGCCTCTCTTAATCTGCCCTATGAGACGGTAAAGAAGCGCCATCACCGTTCTCTGGGCAAACTGCGAAGGACGTTGATTCTTACGCTTGTTATCATCGCGCTTCTGCTTCTTACTGCCTGCACTTACAGTGTGCTCCGATACTACGAGATTGTTCCGGATCTGTGGGAGATTCTGATCGAAGGAAATTCGGACGAAAGCCCGGAGGATGAGGTGGCTCCCCTTACGATTCCTGATCCGTCGGATTCATCCGGCGGGCGGGACGGCTCTCTGTCCGTACGTCCTGATGAGGACGGCAGCCGGGAGGAAGAGAATCTTTCTTCTCTTTCTGGTTCCGGGACCGATACAGAAGGAGCAGACACAGACGGAACAGATGCCCTGGCAGCAGACGCATCAGAGGATTCCATGTCTTCAGATCAGCAGACAGGATGGCTGGACGGATTCGGTATCGTTTCTGATGTGCAGGAAAATGCATATGCACTCACAGAGCCTGTGGAATTTGAGACGGAAGGAATGTCAGGCACAGTGGAATCAGCCGTGTACGCGGACAATACACTCTATGCGACAGTGATGATCCGGACGGAAGAGGGCAGTTTCATGGATCTGGCCCAGGAATATATCCCGGGGCAGACTGCTTTTTACATACTCCCTGATTTTACCAGCCTCTATCAGAATGAACGGCTCCTCACCTCTGAAGGAGAACACTATAATGGAATGTGGGGAATGGATTATCAGCGGGTGGATTATATTTACGAGGACGTCGAACTGGAAGAGGACAACAGCGGAGAAATTGAACTGACTCTTGTATCAGAAATGGCCCAGAATGCTCCGATTCCGGATGTGGTTCCGTATGAGGAGGCGGTGACGTTTTCCATGGAACCTGCCGCTGTGGAAGGTCTTGAAAACCGCCTGTACCGAATCGATGATTCTTATGGAATCATCACCTCCGCGCGCCGGGACGTTGACGGTTCCCTGATCGTATCGATCTGGCCTCTTTCACCGGCGGAAGGACCGCAGATTATGAATGCGCTTGTCCGCGGTCCCTACGCCTACAGCCAGGGGGATGTTGTTACAGTCATCGATGAAAATGGAAATGAATACACGGGAGAATGCCTGAAGTATTCGCCTGATAGTGATATTAAGTATTTTGAATGGGATTTCGGACAGGTGCCGGAAGGGGAATATACGCTGCACATTCCCTGTCTGTTTCTCAGAACTTCTCTTCCGGAAGAGTTTCATATTCCGCTTGATCTTGTCGCTCTGCGCCCATACTGCAACTGGGAATATAAGGATGGAGGGCAGGAGTACCTGTGCGTAACCGGGATGCCTACAGTGTCAGACAATATTTTCAAGGAGGATGATCCCGAGATGATAGAACTGATGGTCCAGGTGGATACGGCGGTCTTCCGGCAGTCAGGCATTGAAATTTCATCAACTCACCATTCCAATCTTGAAGGAACGGATATCTTTTATAATACGAACGAGGAACAGGTCTGTCTCCGATGGAATCTTCCGATTGATATACCGCTTGTTATTGATTCATCCGACAGTGGTTCCGAAAATGAGGACAGTGATCGTTCATCTGATGATGCTACAGCTCCAGTGCCTTGAAGTGCATAAAGCGCATCTTCGGACAATTTCGTTCAGCAAAATATTCATCCAGTGTGCGGCAGGCTTCCTGAAACCACAGAAGGCCTGCCGCCGGTTTCTCCGGGTCATAGATTTTTTCATACAGTTCCAAAAGCGAGAGGACCAGCCGGTCCAGATATTCGCCGCCTGTAAGCGTATGGTTTTTATCCAGCGGCAGGTATCCGAAAAAAGCCAGCTGGCCGCTGATTTTTTCCACGCTCAGATCCGGTGCATTCAGGAGCAGAAGATGCCGGAGCATTGTCCTTCGGGGAACTTCGCCCTCCAGTTTTATCTGTCGGCGCAGCTCTGAGTCATACCGGGTGCTGGTGATATGCTTCCGGAATACTTCCGGATTCAGGGGCTGCTGGAGGGAGATGTAATGAAACGCGTCTGTAAAATAAAGGTGCCGGAAATAGTGAGATCTTTCATCCGGATCGATCCGGAGCTTCCGCATCGTCTTTTCAGGGATCCGTCTCAGATAGGTGCGGATCAGTTCTTTCATATATTCGTATCTGGACAGATAGTCTTCCCCGGTTTTTGCAGCAGATTCCGAATCCGGATAAAGCGTATCGCAGCAGTCATAGTATCCCTGCAGAAGGAATTTTGTCTCGTCCTGTGACAACTCCAGCGCCTGAGCCAGATTCAGGCATACCGACCGGTTGGCAGGCGTATATCTTCCGGTTCTCCAGTACCTTACTTTCAGGTAGTCGCTTGTCCTTTCAGGCTGGCGGCCATACATGCGCTCATAGATCAGAATGTCGGTTTCTTTCCTGCTGTTCAGGCCATATCTCTTCATGATTCCGGCAAACTTCTCCTGAAGCCACTTCACCTCCGGCCGGACGGTTTCCCTTTGCTGCTTCAAATCCGCTTCATATTCTGACACCAGTCTTATAATATCCTCTCTTTTGTACTTTATTCTCATTCTTCCCACTCCCTCTTGTTATGCTGGATCCGGCAGCACAGCGCGCCGTATTGCACGGAATTCTTCGCATATGTTTCCAGTTGTTCCTTCTGATATTTAATTCGCACGCAAGAGGAAAAAGGGGACAGGGAAAAACAAAAAAAGAAATTATTTTTCTAAAATGTTAAAGTTCACCATGTTGACCCGCTGCCCTGCGAATGATAATTTTCATGTATATTGTGAAGTGCCGGTGTACGGGATTCAGATGTCAGTTCTGCTGAAAATACACCGGCGCAAAGGAAAGGGAGGAATATGACATGAAGAAAAAGGTACTCACGCTCCTTCTCGCAGCTGTTATGGGAGCTTCCGTCTGTGCCTGCGGTTCATCGGAAAAAAGCGGCGGTTCCATTTCCGTCGTGCAGACAGAACCTCTGGAGAGCTCTGAAGAAGACGCGGAGGGCGGAGCGGAAGCAGATCAGGACACGGAAGAAGACACTGCCCCGGACTACGATGTGGAAGAACAGGTGCTTCTGGACTCCGAAGGTATTAAAATTACTGCCACAGGGCTGTCCATCAATGAATTTCACGGATATCTGGAACTGAATCTCAGCGTGGAGAATCAGACGGATACAGATATCGGCATCGGCACGTGCAGTGCGCAGATCGATATCCCCGCTGGTGTTGGAAATTATGTCTATCTCAATGGATATCAGGTTGATTCAAGCATCCTCATCGATGTCCCTGCCCACAGTACGGCAGATGACACCTGCACCTTTTACTGGGATGATCTGAAAGAGGCCGGGATCGAAGAGATCGGTGAGATCGAACTGGCTTTCAACATCCACGATTCAGATTACAATGACATTCTGACCGGGGAGCAGACAAAATGCACGATCCGGACCACGCTGGAGGAAGAGCCTGACACAGAACTGTCCGATGACATGCCTCTTCTCCTGGACGCGGGCGGATGGCAGATTTATGGGAAATACGTACCTGCTGATGAAGAGATGCCGGAGGATAAGGGACATATCCTGGCAGTGTGCAGGAATGTTTCCGGCTCATCAGCCCAGCTCCATTTTTCCGAGATCGCAGTGGACGGTACGGTTCTGACCTATGAGGCAAGCATCGGAGGGACTTTGAATATCGGGGATCATTATTATGAGAACCCGGAGCACGCCGTAATCTGCAGCGAGTATTTTTCTGCTGCGGATAATGTACCGGAGATATCAGACTCATCAGTAATTACAGCCGTACTGGAAGCATCCGGTTCGGAAACCGGTGATTATTCAAACGTGCAGACACTGGGAACCGTCACATTCCCAATTGCTGAATAAAGAAAAAGAGAAAGAACGAGGAAAAACATATGAATACAAAAAGATTATCCGCACTGACCGCACTGATTCTGTGCATTTTCATGACAGCCGGGTGTTCCGGCGGAATGCGGCATATATCCTACCGGCCTTACTGCTGACACAGTGGAATATCCGGAACATCAGGCAGTGGACGGAGAGCAGGTCATCGTGGACAATGACGATTTTACCTATATCATACAGGAACTGAGGGAAGAAAATGACGGCGACACCTTCCGGATCTGGACCTATATAGAAAATAAGACAGACAAAACACTTGAATTTTCCTGGCCGGCATCTCAGGTCGACGGAGCTGCCGCTGACCTGAACCAGTACGGCACTTCGGTAGCGCCCGGGAAAAGAGCTTATTCGGCTGAACTGATCATGAAAGATTATGATGAATTT
Source organism: Candidatus Mediterraneibacter vanvlietii (assembly GCA_019113645.1). GTDB lineage: Bacteria > Bacillota > Clostridia > Lachnospirales > Lachnospiraceae > Mediterraneibacter > Mediterraneibacter vanvlietii. The sequence continues at coordinate 5,620 of DXGZ01000046.1, forward strand.
TTCCCGGAGGACGGAACTATTGAGACAATTTCCTTTAACCTTCTTGTCGAGGAAGAAAGGAGTTCAACTGATCTGTCTGATGACAGTACGCCGTTTTATGAAGGATCATTTACATGCTCGTTTGAGAAATAATGAGTCAGGCAGGCTTATCCCCATGCAGGATAAGCCTGCTTTGTTAAAATAGTGAAAATCTTGTCAAAGTGGTGATTGACGAATGCTGGAAATTATGCGAAAATATTTTATATATGGGGTACCATATAGGATAAAATCATACATATTGAAAGGAGTTTTAACATGATTTATTCACATGAAGTAGAAATGATGTGTCCGGTGGCTCAGGGCGCGAATCACGGACCGGCTCCGATCCCGGAAGAGGCGAAATGGGTACAGGCTAAGGAAATCAAAGATATTTCCGGTTTCACACACGGTGTAGGCTGGTGTGCACCTCAGCAGGGAGCCTGCAAGCTGACTCTGAACGTAAAAGAAGGCGTTATTCAGGAAGCGCTGGTAGAGACACTTGGATGTTCAGGAATGACACATTCTGCTGCTATGGCATCCGAGATTCTTCCGGGAAAAACTATCTTAGAGGCATTAAACACAGACCTTGTCTGTGATGCAATCAATACAGCAATGAGAGAACTCTTCCTTCAGATTGTATACGGAAGAACACAGAGCGCATTCTCCGAGGACGGACTTGCAATCGGCGCAGGACTGGAAGACCTTGGAAAAGGACTTCGTTCTCAGGTTGGTACAATGTACGGAACACTTGCAAAAGGTCCTCGTTACCTTGAGATGGCAGAGGGTTATGTAACAGGTATCGCTCTTGATGACAACGATGAGATCATCGGATACCAGTTCGTAAATCTCGGAAAATTCACAGATTTCGTGAAAAACGGCGACACTCCGAACGATGCTTGGGAGAAAGCAAAAGGACAGTATGGCCGTGTTGATGATGCAGTGAAGATCATCGATCCGCGTAAAGAGTAATCGCAGATCTTGAAATGAAAATCTCAACAATGGTAAATAAATCAGGAGGATATATAAATGGCTTTATTTGAATCATATGAAAGAAGAATTGATAAAATCAATGAAGTTTTAAACAGCTACGGTATCGCTTCCCTGGAAGAGGCAGAGAAGATCACAAAGGATGCCGGACTGGACGTTTACAATCAGATCAAAGGCATCCAGCCGATCTGCTTTGAAAATGCATGCTGGGCTTACATCACAGGTGCAGCGATCGCGATCAAGAAAGACTGCAGAAACGCTGCTGATGCAGCAGCTGCAATCGGAGAAGGACTTCAGGCATTCTGTATTCCGGGATCCGTTGCTGACCAGCGTAAAGTAGGTCTTGGACACGGAAACCTCGGAAAGATGCTCCTTGAAGAGTCAACAGACTGTTTCTGCTTCCTTGCAGGACACGAGTCATTCGCGGCAGCTGAGGGTGCTATCGGTATCGCAGAGAAAGCAAACAAAGTTCGTAAAAAACCGCTCCGTGTTATCCTGAACGGTCTTGGAAAAGATGCAGCTAAGATCATCTCCAGAATCAACGGATTTACATATGTACAGACAGAGTACGACTACTTCACAGGCGAGCTCAAAGAAGTACAGAGAATCGCATACTCAGACGGACTTCGCTCCAAAGTTAACTGCTATGGTGCAAATGATGTCCGCGAGGGTGTAGCTATCATGTGGAAAGAGGGCGTTGACGTATCCATCACAGGTAACTCAACAAACCCGACACGTTTCCAGCATCCGGTAGCAGGTACATACAAGAAAGAGTGTGTAGATGCAGGAAAGAAATACTTCTCCGTTGCATCCGGCGGTGGTACAGGACGTACACTTCATCCGGACAACATGGCAGCAGGACCGGCTTCCTATGGTATGACAGATACAATGGGACGTATGCACTCTGATGCACAGTTCGCAGGTTCCTCTTCCGTACCGGCTCACGTTGAAATGATGGGTCTGATCGGTGCAGGAAACAACCCGATGGTTGGTATGACTGTTGCAGTTGCAGTTTCTATTGAAGAAGCAGCTAAGGCTGGCAAGTTCTAAATTGACGGCATAATAGAATATGTTCATGAAAACCGCACCGGTTGCCGGTGCGGTTTATTACATACTTTTGCACTATAATTTTATACGAGGAGGAACAGTGATGAAAGTATTGATGATCAACGGAAGTCCTCATGCAAAAGGGAATACATCTATTGCCCTGCATGAGATGGAACAGGTTTTTGCTACAGAAGGAATTGAGACAGAGATCGTACAGGTAGGAAATAAAGATATTCGGGGATGCATCGCCTGCCACAGCTGTTTTGAAAAAGGAAGATGTGTTTTTGATGATCTTGTGAATGAGACCGCTCCGAAATTCGAGGCATGCGACGGCCTCGTGGTGGCAAGCCCGGTCTACTATGCATCGGCAAATGCCACATTGATCGCTTGCCTCGACCGACTGTTCTACAGCACTCATTTTGATAAAACAATGAAAGTGGGGGCAAGCGTAGTGGCAGCGAGGAGAGGAGGACTCTCCGCTACATTTGACGAGCTGAATAAATATTTCACGATCTGCGGTATGCCGGTGGCGTCAAGCCAGTATTGGAACAGTATTCACGGCAGAGAACCGGGTGAGGCTCAGCAGGATGCAGAGGGGCTTCAGACGATGCGTACTCTTGCACGGAATATGGCATTTCTCATGAAGAGCATTGCACTGGGGAAAGAACAGTATGGTCTGCCGGAGAAAGAGCCGGCCTGTCATACAAATTTTGTGCGCTAGGAAAATTTAGGTAACCTGAGAACGGAAAATATTCCGGAGTGTAAAATTTAAAAATATATTTCGGGACAGCAGGCTTGGAAAGAGCCTGCTGCTTTTGTCTTTGCGGAGAAAAGGTATTTATCAGATCAGAAAAAGGTATTTACCGGATCAAAAAATATATGTTGAAAGATATATAACTATATGATAGCATGAATACACAATGTGTATATATTAGAAGGAGGAGTTGAAGAAAGGGGAGAGAAGTAGTGAGTTTGAAAGAGGAATTGATCGAATTAAGATTGAGTACAGGGATGAATAAAGCGCAGTTTGCCAGATATTTTGGGATTCCGTACCGTACGTATCAGGAATGGGAGCTGGGCGGAAGAAGAGTGCCGGAGTATCTGCTGCGTCTGATGGCGTATAAGATCGAGGTAGAGAAGCTGGGAAAAGAAAGGGGAGAAACATGATGGAACAAAAAGAACTGGTGATTTTTGAATCAGAGGATCAGGCTGTATCTCTAAAAGTGCCAATTGAAGAAGAAACCGTGTGGTTGACACAGGCACAGATGACAAGATTGTTTTCTGTTGACAGAACTGTAATAACACGCCATGTAAATAATGTGTTCCGGGATGAAGAGCTTGACGAAAAAAGCAATGTGCATTTTTTGCACATTGCAAATTCAGATAAGCCTGTCAAGTTCTATAGTTTAGATGTAATCATTTCTGTAGGTTATCGTGTCAAGTCAAAAAGAGGTATAGAGTTCAGGCGATGGGCGAATAAAGTCCTGAAAGACTACATATTAAAAGGCTATGCTGTCAACCATAACCGTATCAGTCAACTGGGAGAAGTGATAAAGATCATGAAACGTGTAGAAGAACGTCTGGACGCGAAACAGGTGCTGACGGTGATCGAACGGTATAATCTTGCTCTTGAACTGCTGGATGAATATGATCATCAGACCATGAAAAACCTGCGAATCTGCTTTATTTCCTGACGAAGAATCACTCATTTTCGGATGGAAATAAGAGGATTGCTGCCACAATCTTTCTGTATTTCCTTGATAAAAATAATGCGCTTTTTGCAGATGGGAGAAAGAGGATCGATGATTATGCTCTTGCGGCTCTTACGATCATGATTGCAGAGTCAAAGCCGGAAGAGAAAGAAATGATGGTAAAAGTTGTGATGAACTGTCTGGAAGACAGGGAAAGATGATCGATACGCAAAAGTGTATGGACATCCCATATTTCCGTGGGATATAATGATAACATATGAAATAAATGAAAAAGGAGAGACAGATTATGAGAACGATCAAAGTAGAACCACTGACATATGAGGCTTATGCACCGTATGGTACTTTCTACAATATGACAGAGCCTGCAGGATATTCACTTAACGGGGAACTTCACCGTTTTTTTCCGGACCGGATGACGGAGTCCTACACAACCAGAACAGCTTTTTCACCGATTCTTGTGAAGAAGCCGGAAGTGATGAAGATCACACAGGCAGAGTATCATACAACCACTCCGGAGATTATTCTCCCAATTAATGACGATATGATCCTCCATGTAGCTCCCGCTTCGGCCGGCACTCCGGTCCCGGAACTGACGAAAGCCTTTATCGTACCTAAAGGAACCCTTGTGAAGATCAATACTGCAATCTGGCATCTTGCGCCACTGCCGGTGCATGAAGACGAGCTTCAGGCAATGATCATTCTTCCGGAGTGTACATATGCAAATGGCTGTACTGTAGTGGATTATGCAGAAGAAGATCAGTTTGTGATCGAGGTGTAACGGATGATATATGTGCTGTATCCATAGAAAAAACGAATACCTCACTATACTTATCATGTATTAGACATGGTGAGGATAACCGGATATAATAGATATGGAAATATGAGGAAGAAAGGCTGATACAGGCAGCGCAGATTCCGGAAAGAAGGGATACAGACTATGATTTACAGAGATTTTCAGGATTTAAAACTCTCAGGTCTCGGGATGGGGGCAATGAGGCTTCCGGTGATCGACGGAGATGACAGCAGGATTGATGCCGCAGCAGCGGAAGAAATGGTTGCATATGCTATGGAACACGGCGTCAATTATTATGATACGGCATGGGGGTATCATGGCGGACAGTCAGAGATCGTCATGGGAAATGCGTTGAAGAAATATCCCAGAGACAAGTTTTATCTGGCAACAAAATTTCCAGGATACGACCTTACTAATTTTGGAAAGGCAGAAGAGATTTTTGAGAAGCAGCTTGAGAAATGTCAGGTTGATCATTTTGATTTTTATTTGTTCCACAATGTCTGCGAGATGAATATTGATGCATATCTGGATGATGAAAAATACGGCACCTATGATTATCTGATCAGACAGAAAAAGAACGGACGTATCCGTCATCTTGGATTTTCCGCGCATGGGAAATATGACGTGATCAAGCGTTTCCTTGAGGCATACGGGAAGGATATGGAATTCTGCCAGCTTCAGATCAACTATCTTGACTGGACCTTCCAGGATGCAAAGGCAAAAGTGGAACTCCTGAGAGAGTACGGTATTCCGGTATGGGTGATGGAGCCGTTGAGAGGCGGAAAACTCGCTTCCCTCTCGGATCAAAATACGCAGAAATTAAAAGAACTGCGTCCGGATGAAGGCACTCCGGCGTGGGCATTCCGTTTCCTGCAGTCTCTGCCGGAAGTCAAGGTTGTCCTGTCCGGTATGTCGAACATGGAGCAGCTCAAGGCAAATATTCATACATACGAAGAGGAGAAGCCGTTAAATGAAGAGGAGATGAAGACGCTTCTCGGCGTTGCAGGCAGTATGCTCGAGAAAAAGACGCTTCCATGCACTGCATGCCACTATTGCGTAAGCCACTGCCCGCAGGAACTTGATATTCCGGCACTGCTTGAATTGTATAATGAGCATTGCTTTACAGAGGGCGGGTTCATCGCACCCATGGCTCTTTCTTCCTATGCGGAGGATAAGAAACCGAGTGCCTGCATTGGCTGCAGAAGCTGTGAGGCTGTCTGTCCGCAGCAGATCAAAATATCCGAAGCAATGGCGGATTTTGCAGAAAAACTTGCCTGATAAATCACAGCAATCGTAAATAAGACGTCATCGGAGTTTAGAATATACTTGTTTACTCCGATGGCGGGAAAGGTATAATTACTATGAAGATCAGACGTGAGGAAAATATGGCCGGCGGGAAGGGGCATGTGATCATAAAAGAACTTCTCGGTGAGAAAGAACTGAACGGAAAATGCGGTCTCTATGCAGAGGTGACGATCGAGCCCGGATGTTCACTCGGATATCATGAACATCATGGGGAGAGTGAGACATACTATATCCTTTCCGGCGAGGGAAATTATGACGATAATGGCAGGATCCGTCCGGTAAAGGCAGGAGATATCACATATACACCGGACGGATGCGGACATGCTTTGAGCAATTCAGGAAACACGGATCTTGTATTCATGGCACTGATCATCAAAGACTGACGGGATAATTAAGATCAGTAAGATCAGCCAATAAGATCAGGCTC
>DXGZ01000009.1 GCA_019113645.1 Candidatus Mediterraneibacter vanvlietii
CATTACGGCAACCAGCAATCTGGACGTAAAGCCCAGATTGAGAAAAAACAATCGTATTAAGTCTATTCATGCATCCTTGAAAATTGAGGCAAACTCTCTTTCATTGGGACAGGTTCGAGATGTCATCAATGGGAAGACAGTAGTGGGCGAGCGCAAAAAAATCCAGGAAGTGAAAAATACTTACGCTGTTTATGAGCAATTTTCTGAAATAAATCCATACAGCATGGAAGACTTGAAACGGTTCCATGGTATTATGACAAAGTATGTTGTTGAGGAATCTGGCGAATTCCGCCATGGCGAGGAAGGTGTTTTTAACGGTGACCAGTGTATTTTTATGGCGCCGCCGGCACGACTCATTCCTCAGCTGATGAGCGATCTTTTTGACTGGATGGAGGAAGCAAAGAATAGTGTTCATCCGTTGATTCTGGGCAGCGTGTTCCATTATGAGTTTGTCTTTATTCATCCTTTCACTGATGGAAACGGCAGAATGGCCAGATTGTGGCATAGTGTTATTCTTTCTAAATGGAAACCAATATTTGAATATATTCCAATAGAAAGTCAGATTGAAAAATTTCAGGAACAATATTATGATGCGATTGCCAAATGCTATGTTGACGGCGAATCAACAGCTTTTATTGAGTTTATGCTGGAACAGATTGATCGTATTCTGGATGATATTTCTGTTCAAATCAGTGAAGATAATGAGCAGCTTACGGAATACATTAAACGGCTGCTTTCGGTAATGGATTACGATATTCCGTACACGGGCAAAACACTTATGGAAAAATTAGGACTGAAATCAAGAGAGGGATTCCGCAGGAATTATTTGCGTCCTGCGATCGATATGAATCTTATCAGAATGACGATTCCGGATAAACCGAATAGCAGAAATCAAAGATATGTCAAGAGTTGATTATTTGACTTTGGGATGTGACAATAAATAACAAGGGAGAACCAGAGATGAATATTAAATATACAGACGAAAAGATTTATTCTATGGAGGACTTGAAAGAGCTGTTCCTTTCCGTGGAATGGCTGTCCGGGAATTATCCGGAACGGCTGAAAAAGGCACTGGATCACTGTGAGACTGTTATTACAGCATGGGATGGTGACCGGCTGGCAGGGCTTATCAATGCCATTGACGACAGTGAGCTGACAGCGTATGTGCATTATCTGTGCGTGGATCCGGCCTACCAGAAATGCGGAATCGGAAAAGAACTGTTGAGGAGAATCAAGGAGAAATACAGTACTTACCTGTATCTCATTCTGCTGGCGGAAAATGAGCCGCTGATCGAATATTACAAGCAGAACGGATTCGAATATATGGACGGCAGATATGTGTTTATGGTTCGGAATCAGTAGACGGACTGTATTATCATGTATACAAAGTCAAAGCTGACGGACGAGGACGGGATGGAGAAGGAAATCCTGACATTCGGACCGGTCAGTATCCTGCCCGAATATCAGAGGAACGGATACGGGAAAATGCTCATCGAGCACTCCATGAAACGGGCGGCTGAACTGGGCTATGAGGCGATTGTAATCCTGGGCAGTCCTGCGAACTATGTAAGCTGCGGATTCCAGTGCTGTAAGAAATATAATGTCTGCGTGGAAGGCGGGAAATACCCTGCGGCAATGCTGGTAAAAGAACTCAAACCAGGTACTTTCGACGGACGGAAATGGTACTATTCCGAAAGTCCTGCCATGATCATTGATGAACGGGAAGCGCAGGCGTTTGATGACAGTCTGGAGAAAATGGAGAAGAAGTGGATGCCGAGTCAGGAGGCATTTTACATTATGAGTCATTCCTTTGTGGAGTAGGAGAAGAACAGAGGCTCCTGCCAATAAAGCAGGTGGATATCAGAAAAATAGCGTAAAACCGCGGAAAAACAGGATGTCAAAGACATTTGACAGCTTAACAATAAGTGAAAAACAGAGATGTAAAGGCTGTTTGATAGACAGCGCATCTCCGAAATGATTAAATCGAATTGCAGGGAGACAGAAAATGGAACTGGGAAAACAGATCAGAAAATATCGGAACGAAAGAACCTTATCTCAGGAGGCTCTGGCCGACAAGGTCTATGTGTCAAGGCAGACAGTCTCAAACTGGGAGAATGACAAAAGCTATCCTGATGTAAAAAGTCTGGTACTGCTCAGTGAAGTTTTCGCAGTCTCTTTGGATCAATTAATCAAAGGAGATGTGGAAATGATGAAAGAACAGATTAATCAGACAGATCAGAAAAAGTTCGGGCGCCTGAGCAATATTTTTGCCATATTGTTTCTTGCAACACTTATTACTCCGATTCCGCTGGAACACTTCCTGTCATATGCGGGAATTGCCATCTGGGTTGTGATCTTTGGAGCAGCGCTCTATACAGCGGCTCTGGTCGAACGGGAGAAAAAGAAGTTCGATGTCCAGACTTATCGGGAAATTCTTGCGTTTACAGAAGGAAAGAGCCTGAGTGAGATTGAAAAGGCAAGAGAAGAAGGAAAACGCGTATATCAGAAAGCATTCCTGGTGATTGCAACGGGAGTGATTACACTGATCGTAACATTATTCTTCTTATGGATACTGGGAGAACTTCCGTTATAAGGAGACACCCACGGTGCAGAGGATTGGATTCTGCTTCATTACATAACTGAAAAATGGTGGATTCGGAGGAAAATAAGTATGAAAAGAATGTCAACAGCGCAGGAATACTACACATTAATGATCGATAAAAACGGACTTATGAACTGATGAAATATTGAAAAAGAAAATATAAGGAGAACGCGACATGAAATTTATCATCGAACATCTGGAGAAACATTTTGAGAAAAAAGAAGTGCTGAAGGATATTGATTTTACATTTGAAGAGGGCAGGATATATGGTCTCCTGGGGAGAAACGGCGCGGGTAAGACGACCCTGTTCAACTGTATTAACCGGGACATCAAGTCAGACGGCGGATGTTTTTATCTGGAAGAAGACGGGGAACGTCAGGAAGTGAAGCCCGAAGATATCGGCTATGTGCTGTCAACGCCGACTGTTCCGGAATTTCTGACAGGGCGTGAGTTCCTGAAATTCTTTCTGGATATTAACGCTGATTCTGTTGACAAACTGAAAAGCATGGACGAATATTTTGATTTGATGAGCATCGCGCCGGAGGACCGCGACAAGCTGATGAAAGATTATTCGCACGGGATGAAAAATAAGATGCAGATGCTGGTCAATATCATCGCAGACCCGAAAATCCTTCTGCTTGATGAGCCGCTGACGTCATTGGATGTGGTTGTGGCAGAAGAGATGAAACAGCTGCTTCGGTCACTGAAAGGAGGTCGGATTACCATTTTCTCTACTCATATCATGGATCTGGCGCTGGACCTCTGCGATGTGATTGTGCTTCTCAGCCGCGGAGAGCTGGAAGTGGTGGAAAAATCAAATCTGGACAGCAGAGAATTTAAGGATAAGATTATTGCTGCGCTGAAGGAGGAAGATCATGTATAAAACATTACGTCTTTCCTTTTCGCTGAAAAATACATACCGGGTCAACAGTATTCTGTTTGGTATCAAGCAGATTCCGCTGATTAAAAAGATTCTTCCGGATGCACTGTACAGTGTGCGGGGGCTGAAGATCTTTGCAAATATTCTTTCCGTGATATGGGAAATTGTTTCAATGTTTCTTGGGAAACTATTATATTTCCTCATTATGATATGCGGGATTGGAATTCTGTACAGAAATGTGCCGGTGGATCAGGTGTTTCTCCACATCCTGCTCTTGCTGACTATTATCGGTGCTTATATGAATACAGATATGTTTAACCCAAGCAGAGATAAGTACTATGCCATGATCCTGCTTCGCATGAATGCGAGGGAATATACACTGGTCAACTACGGATATAACATTCAGAAAGTGATCATCGGGTTCCTGCCGTTTTCCATCATATTCGGAATGCTTCGGGATGTACCGCTCTGGTTCTGTATCCTGATTCCTTTTTCCGTGGCGGGAATCAAGCTCGCAGTTGCGGCATATTCTTTATGGGATTATGAGAGGAGCGGGTTTGTTTACAATGAGAATAAGCTTAAAAAGCATCTCTGGATCTTTGCGGCAGTTCTTCTGGCACTCGCTTATCTCCTGCCCATTGCAGGAGTGGTGCTCCCATCCGCGGTATCCATGGTTGTGATGTTACTGTTTATTCCGGCGGGGCTTCTCAGTATCCGGAAGATTGTGTCTTTTAAGGAATACCGGGAAGTGAATCAGGAACTGCTGTCTCAGGTCGTAAGCCAGACAGATGCGGTGAAACAGGCGGCAAGAAAGGTGAGCGACAGTTCGATTGCCACGGACAGCTCCATTACAAGTAAGCGCAGAGGGTTTGAATACTTAAACGAACTTTTTGTTAAAAGACACAGGAAAATTCTCTGGAAATCCACGCTTCGGATTACGGGCGTCTGCGCTGTGCTTATCTGCGCGGCTGTCCTGGCGCTGCTGATGGTCCCGGAGGTGTGCGAATCTGTCAATGAGCTGATTATGACATGGCTTCCGTATTTTGTCTTTATCATGTATGCGATCAACCGTGGAACCGGTTTTACAAGAGCACTGTTTATGAACTGCGATCATAGTCTGCTGACTTATTCCTTCTATAAGCAGCCCGGATCCATATTAAAGCTGTTCCGGATCCGGCTGCGGGAGATCATGAAGGTGAATGCTTTGCCGGCTGCTGTGATCGGAGGGGGGCTGTGTATTCTCCTGTATGTCTCAGGGGGTACGGAGAATCCGCTGAATTATGTGGTACTGTTTGTATCTATCCTTTGCATGAGCCTGTTCTTCTCGATCCATTACCTGACGATCTACTATCTGCTGCAGCCTTATAATGCGGGAACGGAGATGAAGAGCGCCATGTATCAGGTCATTATGTCAGTTACTTATCTGGCGTGTTTTGCGCTGATGCAGGTCAGGATGCCGATTCTGGTGTTCGGAATCGCATGTATCGCATTCTGCGTTGTTTATTCGATTGCAGCATCAGTTCTTGTGTATCGGTTTGCGCCAAAGACATTCAGGCTGAGAACTTAAGTGAGAAAGAAAACAGAATGGACAGAGATCCTGGAAGAAGGACTCTGTCCGTTTTAAGATTCTGTTATAAATTTCAGGCCACCTTTTTAGGGCGAAGAATATCAGATTCCATATTGTTTATAAAGCTCCTCCCGATATTCGGGATCCGAGGCAATTTTAATAATAAGGTCATTCTTGTTCTCTTTGCTCAGAATAAGTATGAGTTTGCTGTAACGTTCGGAAGCGCGTTCCAGTACGATCTTTTCGCCCTCTTCACGGCCTTTTTCCAAAGCATCATTCCATATCATCTGTCCAAGTTTTGTCATGGCAATCGCCTCCTTGATTGATTTTAATTCATTGTCATCCAGAAATTTTACAGCGAAAATATACAGGATCGCCTCCATTTTACGGATGTCGCCTTTTGAGAAAATAGCTTCTGCGTTTTTCAGTATCTCCAAACATTGAAGAATCCGTTCCTTCTGTTTTGACCGTCCGCTCATCAGCGGGGCGAAAAGTAGAGGGATGATGTCTTCTCTGGTTACTGGTGTCGTTCATTGGATATCTGTCCGAAACGGACGGCGATATTCAGATGAGTGTCGGATAAATTTATCCGGGATATGAAATGAATTATGATCATATCGAATATGGTGACAGCACTGTGTCAGAACTGCTGTCTGTGAAATCTATGATACCATGTCAGAAGGAAACTGGCAAGGAAAGAATGCGTTGTTGAATAAGCCAAATGCAGCTGTTATAATCGTAAAGAATGAAATTGGAGAATTCGCAGTAATTCAGGGAAGTGTAAGTATGTTTCATTTGGCGCCGATCAGGCTGTGGAGAAATATTTCAATCATAATGGTACTTGCAGCGGCAATTGCTGTACTGTTGGGGCCGTTTTTTGGTGATGCAACTATTGTTATACAGTGGGGGGACGGCGGAATTCCTGCAAATTCTGCGGGAAAATGGTGCCTGTGGGTAATGTTGCTTCTCGCGGTTCTGTCACTGTTTACGCACAGCAGTTTTTCGAAACGAAGACCTGGTTTTCAGGTGCCAGTGGGAAAAGAGATGGCATGCGCCATGTCAGCCGGCCTGGTGTCCATGTTTTCGCTTACGGATATTACACTGGTTGTATATAATTTTTTCCCGTCTGCGATTGTCCCGGTGCTAGGAACGGTGAGTATTGTATGCAGCTTTATCCTGTGTGTGCTGGCCGCATGGATAAGAGGAAAACATGGACCTGAGTCCGGGAGCGAAAAATAAAAACAGGGCTTATATTATACTTTATGAGGTAAGACTTAACAGAAAAAGCTAAACTATTTCAGGAGGGATTTTTCCGGAAACAGGAAAGCCATATGTGATGGAACCGAGGAAGAGCTGTCCGCAGGAACCTGCCATATCTGCGGGAAAGGGTCGGAACACAGTATTATCAATAATGGAGATGAAGATCTGGTTATGCTTACAGTTGTTGAGCGGTAAAGGAGGGACCGGGAATGATCAGAGCTCTCAAGAAAACAGATGTTGACAAGATAGCGGAGATCTGGCTGGATGTGAATCTGTCAGCCCATGATTTCATCCCGGCGGAGTACTGGCGGGGAAATTTTACTGCGGTAAAAGAGATGTTCCCTCAGGCGGAGATATATGTCTTTCAGGATGAAGAACAGGGGGAGATTCAAGGGTTTATCGGTCTGAATGAAGAACATATTGAAGGGATTTTCGTGCGGACTCAGACACAGGGGCGGGGGATCGGCAGGAATCTGCTGGATTTTGTGAAGAACAGAAAAGAGCGTTTGTCTTTAAACGTGTATCAGAAGAATTCCGGGGCGGTTCGATTCTATGAGCGGGAAGGATTTCGGATTGATGAGGCCGGCGTAGATGAGAATACCGGTGAGAAAGATTATCTGATGGTCTGGGAAACATCTGCTTTCGAATGAGAAGCCAGAGTCTTCTTATAAATAGAAGGACATAAAAAATCCACTGTATCGATTTTCTCTTCGTACAGTGGATTTTCAGCTTATTACATCCATGGGCTCTACCTCCTTATTTAGTTGATATCTATCTGAAACTATTCTTTTGAATAGTGTTTTTTGTGTTTTTCTTTACCTTCCCATTGGACTATACCTCTTTTCTTTAGAATTTCCGGTTTTTAATTTAAGTTTTTGGTGGTCCGTCCTCCTTTTCTTTTGATGTAATTATAATAACTCACAAAGCCTGGAATGTCAAGATAAAATCTGATAAAAAATATATTTAATTTAAATATTCAAAATATTCAGAAAATAAAAATGGGATATACATATCAGGCGGGACAGAGTATAATCGGGATATTGGAAAGGAGAGAACCGAAAGATGAGAATTGCTGTACTTTCAGATACGCACGGACTGCTGCGCGATCAGGTGAAGTCCGTGATTGCGGAGTGTGATGCGGTTGTTCATGGCGGAGATATCAATTCGCAGAAGATTATAGATGAAATCAGACAGAATATGAAGGCGGACGCGCTGTTCTATGTGGTGCGCGGGAACAATGACAAGGAGTGGGCGGAGTATCTGCCTCAGCATGAGGAATTTACGCTTGCGGGAATGAAGTTTTATATGGTGCATAACAAGAAGGAACTGCCGGAGGATCTGGGGGATGTTCAGATTGTCATTTTCGGGCATTCGCACAAATATCTGGAGGAAATCAGGGACGGACGGCTCTGGCTGAATCCGGGGAGCTGTGGAAAGAGAAGGTTTAACCAGGAGATTACCATGGCGGTTCTGGAGATTGAGAATGGAAAGTGGGAAGTGGAGCGGATTGACATTCCTCACGAGGAGGTGAACCGTACGGGAAAATGATACGGAGAAAGAAAATATTCCTTGTTCTGCTGATTGCGTGCATGGTTTTGATTTTTGTATTTTCTTCCCGGCCCGGAGATGAGTCGGCGGAGGACAGCAGCTGGGTCAGTATGCTGGTGGGAGAACTGTTTGTGCCGGGATTCGACGAGTGGAGCCAGGCGGAGCAGGAAGCGTTTGCAGCCGGGATCGACCATCCGGTCAGGAAGACAGCTCATGCCACGGAATACGCGGTACTTGCGCTGCTCGCGGCGGGAGCATTTATCGACAGGAAGACGGGGATCCGCGCGGGAATAGTGGTTCCCTGTCTGATTGCGGCGGGATATGCGGCGACGGATGAGTTTCATCAACTGTTTGTGGAAGGGAGAAGCGGACAGTTTTCGGATGTAATGATAGATACTGCCGGAGCGTTGGTGGGCTTGCTGGCGCTGGCGGCAGTCCGGACAGTGATAAGAAAGAGGAGTGTAAACCGGCGGCAGACAGAGTATGTGACAGCGAGAAAAGGGGAAAACGGCAGATCAGGGAGCTGATGCCCTTTCCTGAACTGACTGGCCGTTAAAGAAGTGTTAAAAAACAGAGTGTGCTCTAAAAAGTGTTGACAAATGAAAAAAATGGATTATAATATTTTTTGTTGTAAATAACCGATGCAAGGAACAGGACAGGACTTGCCTGACCGGAGTGCTTTCAGAGAGTTCCCGGATGGTGTGAGGGGACAGCACGGAGGGGAAGCCATCACCTGCGAGCAGCCAGGGTGAAATCTGAAGTAGCCAGGGCCGGAATTCCCCCGTTACAGGGAAGCCTGTTAATCCATGGGATTATGGCAGTTGAAGTCTGCGGCTGCGGTGTTGATACAGCCTGATTTCAGCGTGTGGTTACTTCCATACGGCCACGGGAATGGACGACGGGAAATAAGAGACCGGAATATCCGGTAAGAGAAGTGGTAACGCGGAATATAATGATTTCGTCTTCTGACAGAGCAATCTGTCGGAGGGCGTTTTTTATTTGGCAGGGAATTTTGATCCTCTCGGTTTTTACAATCTGTGTCTGATAAGGGGCACAGTTCAGTTAACTGGTTTCAGAAAAGGAGAGTAGAGAATTATGAACACATTAGTAATCGTACTGATCGCCGCGGTGTGTCTCATAGCTGCATATGCTTTATATGGACGCTGGCTGGCGAAGAAATGGGGAATCGACCCGAAAGCGAAGACGCCTGCGGTGATTCACAATGACGGACAGGATTATGTGCCCACGGACGGATGGACCGTATTTGCCCATCAGTTCTCGTCGATTGCGGGTGCCGGCCCTGTCACAGGCGCGATCCAGGCGGCGGCATTCGGATGGCTGCCGGTTTTCCTGTGGATCATCCTGGGAGGAATTTTCTTCGGAGCGGTAACGGATTTCGGAGCGCTGTACGCCAGCGTGAAGAATGACGGAAAATCAATGGGACTTCTGATCGAGAAATACATAGGAAAGGCAGGACGTAAGCTTTTCCTCGGATTCTGCTGGCTGTTCTGTCTGATCGTCATCGCGGCTTTTGCCGATATGGTGGCAGATACGTTTAACGCATACGTAGTGACAGATGGAGTCAGAACATTGTCTGAGAGTGCCCAGGTAAACGGTGCGGCGGGAAGTATCTCCCTGTTCTTTATCCTGTTTGCGGTAATCTTCGGCGTGGTACAGCACAAAGTGAAATTCACGGGATGGAAAGAAGTTGTATTCGGACTGGTGTGCACGGTGCTGGCATTTGTCTGCGGTATGAATCTTCCGGTGCTTCTCGGAAAAGAAATGTGGGTATACATCGCGTTTATCTATATTTTCCTTGCGGCGGTACTCCCGATGTGGTTTGTCATGCAGCCGAGAGATTTTATGTCCACCTTTATGTTTGTGGGAATGATCGCCGGAGCAGTGCTGGGCCTGGTCTTTGCACATCCGTCCATGAACCTTCCGGCGTTTACAGGATTTCAGAATGAGAGCCTGGGAACACTTTTTCCGATCCTGTTTGTAACTGTTGCCTGCGGCGCGGTGTCCGGATTCCACAGCCTGGTATCTTCCGGTACATCGTCAAAGACCATATCAAATGAAAAAGATATGCTGAAAGTCGGATATGGTGCAATGGTTCTGGAAAGTCTTCTGGCCGTAATCGCCCTCTGTGTTGCCGGAGCGGCTGCAAGTGCGGACGGAACAGCAGCAGTGGGAACTCCGTTCCAGATCTTTTCATCCGGAGTTGCAGGATTCCTTGAAATGTTCGGAATCCCGGTCTATGTGGCGCAGAGCTTTATGACAATGTGCGTGTCTGCGCTGGCGTTTACAACGCTGGATTCGGTTGCGCGTATCGGACGTATGTCCTTCCAGGAACTGTTCAGCGTGGATGACATGGATCACGCAGAAGGCTGGAGAAAAGTGCTGTGCAATAAATATTTCGCAACCATCATCACACTGGTGTTCGGCTATATTCTGACACAGGTTGGATATTCCAACATCTGGCCGCTGTTCGGAAGCGCCAACCAGCTGCTGAGCGCTCTGGTGCTGATCACACTGTGCGTATTCCTGAAAGTGACAGGAAGAACGCTCAAGACGCTGGTTCCGCCGTTTGTAATCATGCTGATTGTGACATTTACAGCGCTGATTCAGAGATTTATCTCTCTTGTCAAAGCCTTTTCCGCCGGAACAGGCGTGTTCATGGTTGAGGGACTGCAGCTGATCGTCGCAGTGCTTCTGATGATCCTGGGCGTGACGATCGTAGTTACCTCCGGAAAAGAACTGATCAGGAAGAAAGCGGAAAACTAGGAAAATCATGCGGGTATGATTTTCTCTATCATACAGCCTCTGGGCTGCTGAAGTATTACGATAAAAAAGATGCGTGGAAATGCTTGCGTCGAGCTTCCGCGCATCTTTTTTTGTTATCACAGTTCTGTGATAATTTCCCGAATTCTTTTTCCGGCTGCGGGCCCGTGATATAATGGCAGAGACATGAAAAACGACACAGTAAAGTGAATATAAAAATTGGTGGAGCGACTTTGCATGCTCTGTTTTATGAAAGGATGAAAAATGCAGAGAATTTTAATAGTTGAGGATGACTGGGAAATGAACCAGGGCATCTGCTATATTTTGCGGGAAGAAGGATATGATACAGTGTCCGCGCATTCCATCGCGGAGGGGAAAGAAGTATATGAGACATACGGAGAACGTGTGGATCTTGTACTGCTGGACGTGAATCTCCCGGACGGGGAGGGATTTGAATTCTGCAGATGGCTCAGGGGAAGGGCTCATGTTCCGGTGCTGTTTCTGACTGCCAGAGATCTTGAGGAGGATGCCCTGAAAGGATATGAGCTGGGTGCCGAGGACTATGTGACCAAGCCATTCTCCATGAAGATCCTGCTGAAGAAAATCGGTGTTATTTTAAAGCGCAGCGGCGAGGAACAGGGCAGGATTTTCGATGACGGATTTCTGCGGATTGATTTTACGCGGGCTCGGGCGGAGGTAAATGGGCAGGTCTGTGCGGTCACGCCCACGGAGTTTCGGATTCTCCAGGAATTTATCGCGCACAGAGGGCAGCTGCTCACCTATGAGGTGCTGCTGAACCGGCTGTGGGACGGGGGAAGCCAGTTTGTGGACCGGCACGCTCTGGCAGTGAATATTAACCGTCTTCGGGGAAAGATTGAGGATAAGGATCACAGGTATATTTCAAATGTGTATGGGATGGGATATCAATGGATTGGACAGTGATGATTGCGGTGTGCGCCGCGATTTTGGCGGCGGTCCTGACATGGAAGATGTGGAAGCTGAAGCGGGATGTATATGAGTTTGCAGATGCACTGGACAGGAATCTGGATGCGGTGATTCGAGGAGAGGAGCCGGAGGAGATTCAGGGAACGGAGGATTCTCTGCTTGGAAAGGTGAACGAAAAGCTGCATCGGGTGAACCATATCCTGGAGGGAAAGGAGCTGGAGATGCGGCAGAACCGGGAGCTGATGAAAGAGCTGATTTCGGACATTTCTCACCAGACAAAGACGCCGGTAGCCAACCAGAAAATCTATCTGGAACTGCTGAAAAGCCGTCCCCTTCCGGACGATGCAGGAGAGTTTGTGGAGAAACTGGAACATCAGACGGATAAACTGGAGTTCCTGTTTGAGAGTATGGTGAAGATGTCGCGGTTGGAGACCGGGGTGATCCAGATCCGGAAGGAGGACAGTGATCTGATGGAGACGATCGGGCAGGCAGTCTCAGCTGTGGTTCCTGCGGCAGAGAAGAAGAGGATCCGCCTGTCCGTGGAGACGGATAGAGCATCGCGCGGACTGATGCTGCCTCATGACAGAAAGTGGACGGAGGAGGCGGTCTATAACCTTCTGGACAATGGGGTAAAATATACACCGGAGGGCGGATGCATAACTGTTCAGATCAGGCAAAGCGAGATCTTTACGGAAATACATGTGCGGGATACGGGGAAAGGGATTCCTGTGGAGCGCCAGGCACAGATATTCACCCGTTTTTACCGGGAACCGGAAGTGCATGATCAGGACGGCGTGGGAATCGGACTCTATCTGACGCGAAAGATAGCCGAGCTTCAGAATGGTTATGTGGAAGTGCATTCCCGGCCCGGACAGGGGGCAGATTTCTGCGTTTATCTGCCGAACAGCTGAGGTGAAGCGGATGTGATGTTTTTCACAGTTTTGTGATTGTTTCCAATTGAGACCGGTTTGTGATTTTTGAAAGTTATTCTGGAATTACAGAGGAGGTACTGAGTATGAGAGACATGAGAAATGATATTGTAAGGACAGAGAAGCTGAAAAAATATTACCGGCTTGGAGAGAATACGGTGAAGGCTCTGGATGGAGTGGACTTCTCCGTAAAGGAGCGGGAATTTGTGGCGATTATCGGCCGATCCGGGAGCGGGAAGAGCACCCTTCTGCATATGATTGGAGGGCTGGATGTGCCGACGGCAGGAGAGGTCTATGTGGACGGAAAACGGCTGTCCGGAATGAATCGGGAACAGCTGGCAGTCTTCCGCAGACGGAAGGTGGGATTCGTATTCCAGAATTATAATCTGGTTCCGGATCTGAATGTGTATGATAATGTGGTACTGCCCATTGAACTGGACGGGAAGCGGATTGACCGGAAATTTGTCCGGGAGATTATGGAGCTTCTGCAGATTGGGGAAAAGGCGGAGGCGCTGCCGGGGATGCTTTCCGGCGGACAGCAGCAGAGAGTGGCGATTGCCCGGGCAGTGGCGGCAAAACCGAGTATTATCCTTGCTGATGAACCTACGGGAAATCTCGATACCGCGTCCGGACACGATGTAATGGGGCTGCTCAAGGTAGCTGCAAAGCAGTTTCAGCAGACGGTGATTCTGATTACCCATGACAATGATATCGCTCAGATGGCGGATCGGATCGTGCATATCGAGGACGGAAAGCTTGTGAGAAACGTTGACAGCGGAAACGGGAACAATGCATCCGGAAAGGCAGGTGACCGCTATGCTGGCAAATAACAACAGGCGGATCATCGGACGCATGGCAAAAAGTTCCCTGCGCGGCAATCGGGGAAGAAATGTGATTATTCTGCTGTCTATTGTACTGGCGTCATTTATGCTGTTCGCGATTTTTACGGTGGGAATTACTTATTTTAAAATGCAGCGGCTTCAGAACATCCGTCTGAATGGCGGGGATTATGATGCTATTTTGTACGGCATTACGGAAGAACAGCGGGAGAAATGCGAATCCGATCCGGAGATTGGGCGCACGGGAATTCTCGCAATGTCCGGATATATTGAAGCAACCGAAGGGGATAATACGGTAGAGGAGTCCTGTATCTGGGCAGACCGGGTCTGCTGGGAGGAGATCATGGCTCCCGCCAGAGAGTGGGTGAAAGGAACTTATCCGCAGGCGGAGAATGAGGTTATGGTGACGGAGAAAGCCCTGGAAGAAGCAGGGCTTTCCGGATTGACGGTGGGTGACTCTTTTCAGGCGGATTACAGGGATGGAAACGGCAATCTGATCTCAAAAGAGTTTACCATTTCCGGCATGTGGGACGGTTACGGGACAAAAAGCGCATTTTATGTGTCAGAGGCATTTTACAAAGCATCGGGATATGACATTTCGGAGGTGAGATGCGGCAGGTATCATCTGGATTTCGACCGGTGGATCATGACATCGGAGGAACAGGAAGCGTTTATTGACAGTATGAATCTGGGAAAACAGCAGGCGCTGTACTTTACCGGTGACATGGGATATTCCCTGCCGATTTTCATTGGACTGTGCGGGCTGATCCTGGTGACCTGTCTGTGCGCATATCTTCTGATCTACAACATCATGTATCTGTCAGTTTCCGGAAATGTCCGGTACTACGGACTTCTGCAGACTGTTGGCATGACGGGAAAACAGATCCGTTTCCTGATCCGCAGGCAGATGTTTCTGCTGGGAGCCGCGGGAATCGCGGGAGGAATTCTGACGGGATTTGCAGTGGCTTTTCTGCTGCTTCCGTCTGTGATCCGCTCTCTGGGAATCCGGGAGGGAATGGCTGACGATATTGATATTTCTCTGAATCCGGCGGTGCTTCTTCTGACTGTTCTGCTGGTGGCATTTACAGTATATATGGGCAGCCGGAAACCCGCGAAACTGGCATCGACGATCTCCCCTATGGAAGCGGTTGGGTATCGTCCGGCATATGCGGGAAAGATCGCGAAGAGCTCCATGTCCGTCGCAAAGACGAAGAAAAGGCGGGCAGGGCTTTTGAAGCGGATGGCACTTGAACAGATTTTAAAGGATAAGAAAAAGACTGCTGTGATCATGGTTTCACTGGCTGCGGGAATGTCGGTGTTCCTCTGCATCAGCACACTGCTTGAAAGCCAGGCGGCCAGAACGATAGTGACCAACCATATGGATGCGGATCTTGTGATTACAAATGATACATTGAAGAAAGAAAACCGGGAAGAATGGCGCCAGCTTCTCACAGATGATTTCCTGAAAGAACTTGGCGGTATTGAAGGAGTGAATGATGTCTGTCCTGTGCTGACCGGACAGGTAATGGTGCCCTGGGAGCCGGATTTCGCGGATATGTGGATGGATGAGTTCTATGCGAAATGGATGAACATTCCATATGAAGACGACAGACAGGAATATAAGGAGCATCCGGAAAATTTCGGCTCTATGATACTTGGGATAAAAGAAGAAGAGTTTCCCTGGCTTCAGCAGACAGTGGATACGGAGATTGACAAAGAGGACTTTATGTCAGGGAAAGTCTGCGTGATCTATCGGAATGGTCTGGATCTTACGATGGATGATCTGGCGGGAAAGAATGTGACCTGCGCAGAATACGGCAATCAGTTCAACAGTCATACATTCCAGATCGCCGGCCTGACGGATGAAGGCTATTATACAGGGCCGCTGCTGGGATTCCCGCCTACGGTGATTACCAGCGAATCAGTGCTAAAAGACTTCATCAGTGAGAACTATGTGTCAAAGGCTGCGGTAAGGTATGCGGAGGAATACAGTGAACCGACGGAACAGGCGGTTTTAAATCTGATTGCGAACAGTGCGGATGCGGATGATTTTTCCTGGGAGTCCAAACTGGAATCCATGCAGGAAGTAGAGCGGGCGCAGGGAAATATGAAAGAAGTCGGCATGGGAATCGCGCTGATTCTTGCATTGATCGGGATTCTCAATTATATTAATACCGTGACAGGAAATATTCAGAGCCGCCAGATGGAACTGGCCATCCTGGAAAGTGTGGGGATGACGGACCGTCAGAGAAACCGTCTGCTTGTGATGGAAGGGCTGATTTTTGCGGCGGGCTCCCTGCTGATTACTGGAACCGCAGGGGTAGCGGTGACCTATGCGGTCTATCAGTCCATGAATTACATGCAGGTGCCTTTTGTGGTGCCGGTGTGGCCCATAGTGGGGATGACAGCTTTTATTGCGGCGGTCTGCGTCATCATTCCGCTGACAGCGGGAGCGCTGATGGTGCGCAGGGGGAGCGTGATGGAGAGAGTGAGAGGAGTGTGAAGGCAAATGGCGCGAAAAGAACGGTCAAGCTGCGAGACATGCGCATTTTATGTGTACGATGACGAGTACGGCGCATATCTGTGTGATATGAATATGGATGAAGATGATTATGTGCGGATCATGTCAGACCGGTATTATCAGTGCCCGTATTACAGAAACGGGGATGAGTATGCAGTAGTCAGGAAGCAGATGTGAGAAAGAAGTGGAGAAAGAGAAGAGAATGTCAGCGATTTTATTTGATGTGGATGATACCTTATATGATCAGACAATCCCGTTTTATGAGGCGTATGCGGAATATTTCGGAGCAACGCCGGCGGTTCCGGCTGATGTGATCTATCCGGTTACGAGAAAGTACAGCAATGCGGTGTACTCCAGTGCCATGTCCGGGGAAATTTCAATGGAAGAAATGTATATTTACCGCATGCGGGAAGCGCTTAAAGAATTCGGGATCGCGATCACGGATGCGGCGGCACTGGATTTTCAGACGATCTATGCGGACCGCCAGAGACAGATTCACATGTCGCCTCTTATGGAGGAAATACTGGAGTACTGTTCCGGAAAAACGAAGCTGGGGATTATCACCAACGGCCCTTCCGAACATCAGTGGAATAAGGTGAAAAGCCTGCAGGTGGAGCGGTGGATTCCTCATGAAAACATATTTGTCTCCGCAGATGTCGGCGCAGAAAAACCGGATCGGAGGATTTTCGATTATGCGAGGCGGGCAATGAATCTGGATGAGAATGCCGGGATCTGGTTCGTCGGGGATGCGTATGATCTGGATGTGAGGGGCGCGGTGAATGCCGGATGGAATGCGGTGTGGATGAATCGGAGAAAACGGAAGCTTTCGGAGGATGAGAAAGAGGCTGCGATGAACCGCGGGCGAGTGGTCTGTGTGGAGACGGAGGAAGAGCTGGAACGGTTTGTGCGGGGAATACCGGGGGCGGATAAGATGAAATAAAATTAATGAAGAAGCTGTCTGCGCAGGATGCAGAAAATTCATCCCGTATTTTCGGACTCACTTTTTGTTAAAGTACGTATAACAAAAAGTGAGTTTTTTAGTGCCTGGAAACAGGGCGGAAAGGATGAAGCATTATGAAGGAGATCAGCTTGACGATTACGGGAATGAGACATTATTACGGAAACGGAATTATTCATGTGGGAGATATTCTTCGCTGTAAGAAAGAACCGGACAATGAGTATGATGAGGATGCCATTCAGGTACTGCTTCCGGTGTATGGAAAAATCGGCTACATTGCGAACAGTCCCTATACCGTGGCGAAAGGCACTTTAAGCGCCGGAAGGGCGTATGATCAGGTGAAGAAAAAGTTCTATGTACGTGTTCTTTATATCTGTACGAATCAGATTATCTGCAGAGTGGAAGAGGGCCGGAAGGAAGATCTGGAAAACAGAATCATCAGACAGCTCAGGGTATTGGATAATACTGAGTTTTAAGAAGGAAGGGTATGTGCTACAATGGCGTTATAAAGTCAAAGGAGAGAGCATGTCATGGGGAAAGCATACAGTCAGAAACTGAGAATATTATATGTGATGCAGATCCTTCTGAGATATTCTGACGAGGAACACCCGGTATCCCAGACGGAAATCTCGAAACGGCTGAACGCTTATGGTATACAGGCGGATCGGAAAAGTATTTATGATGATATAAAAATCCTGAATGAGTTTGGTCTGGCGGTAGAGAACCGCAGGACGAAACCGTCAGGATTTTATGTGGCAGAAAGAAAATTTGAACTGCCGGAACTGAAACTTCTGGTAGATGCGGTACAGTCTTCCAAATTTATTACAGCGAAGAAATCAAATGAGCTGATCCGTAAGCTGGAGGAACTGGCAAGCGTGCACGAGGCCAGAAGCCTGCAGAGGCAGGTGTTTGTAGGGAACCGAATCAAAACGATGAATGAGAGCATTTATTATAATGTTGATAAAATACATCAGGCGATTTCCCGGAACAGGCTGATACGATTTCACTATTATGAGTGGACACCTCGGAAGGAAATGCATCTGCGCAGAAATGGGGAAGCATATGAAATCAGTCCATGGGGGCTGACCTGGGATGATGAAAATTATTATATGGTCGGATATGATGGAGAGGCGGGGATGATTAAACATTTCCGAGTGGATAAGATGCTGGATATAGAGATAACGGATCAGCCCAGGAAAGGGAAAGAACGGTTTGTGAAATTTGATCTTGCAAGCTATGCGAAGAAAGTGTTCGGCATGTTCAGCGGAGAGGAACGCATGGTCAGAATGATCTGTGAAAATACATTTGCAGGAGCTATGATTGACCGGTTCGGAAGAGAGGTTATGATGCATCCCGTTGATGCGGCACACTTTGTGGTCAGCGCGGCTGTGAATGTGAGCCCCCAGTTTTTCGGATGGCTGGTGGCGCTGGGGAAAGGCGTTGTGATCGAAGGCCCGGAAGATGTGAAAGATGAGTTCACGGAATGGGTGAGAACGGTGATGCAGGAGTACAAGGGGTAATTGTTCGGGTATAGTCTGCCAAGAAGGGAAAAGCGCTTGCTTGTTATTTATCTGCTGCAATGATAGAATGATAAGTGCATAGATTTGAGCTGGGATTTTAAGGGAAACAGCCAGATCGGGGAGGGATATATGATGAGCAGAACGTTTAATATTACGGCAGACTGTAAGCCATCGCTTCACTATATGGTGGATCTGTCCGGTCGTCTTGAACAGATAAAGAAGATGGTAGATGCGGGACAGTACTTTACAATCAATCGCGCCCGGCAGTATGGGAAAACGACTACATTGCGTGCTCTGGCAAAATACCTGATACGAGATTATGTTGTTTATATGGACAGGCTGAATAAAGGGTATATAGAACTGCTCAGCGGCGAGGGCAATGCGTCAGACAAATTCTGGGCGCTGGAAGAAAGGATTAACAAAGATAAGAAGGATAAAGGGGTTATACTGCGGAAGAGCCGTTCGCAGATGCTTAGCAATATCCTTTCACTTATAGAGGAAGGCGCTATCGGGTATGAGGATCTGGACTTTGAAAAAGCGTGAAAGAACTCCCAAGGAGGCAAATCGGATGTTTCACATATTTTCAAAAAAGAACAAATCACCCATACAAAAATCATACGACCCTGCTATCCGACGGCCGGTTCTTCGCTGCAGCATCTGTACCGGCGAACAGGTGGCCGGCTTTCAGAGACTGGATGATGGCAGGTTCGAGGAAGTCATGCTGATTCGGGATGAATCAGATCTGCAGAGTTTTCGAGATCAATATGGGATAGCAGATGAGATCGAAAAAATATATTAAAATCTGTGGCTTCTGTCAGAAGCAGATGTCCGGAAGGAGAAGATATATATGAGAGAGCATGCCACGAAAAATATACAGGATCTGGTTGTATATACAAAGAGGATACCGGCCCGTGCGGCTTCTTTTGTTGATTTTCCGGAGAAGCTTCACCCGGATATACGCTCTTATTTGACTGCGCATGGAATTCCCTGCCTGTATGCGCACCAGGCGGAGATGTTTGAGAAGGCGCGGAAGAAAGAAAATGTGGTGATTACAACCTCTACGGCGAGCGGGAAGACATTGAGCTTCCTGCTCCCTGTTTTAGAGGCAATTCTTGAGGATCCGCTTACCCGGGCGATCTTTATCTATCCCACGAAGGCGCTGGCGGCGGACCAGTACAGAGCGATTCAGCCAATTCTGGAGTATTTCGGCGAGGGGAGAATCTCAGCGGGAGTCTATGACGGAGATACCATGCAGGCGGAGCGAAGCCGGATCCGGAAGAGCGCGAATATTATCCTGACTAATCCGGAGATGCTCAATGCTGCGTTTCTTCCGAATCACAGCAGATACGGATTTGATTTCATTTTTACAAATCTGAAATTCGTGGTGATTGATGAGCTTCACAGCTACCGGGGAGCGTTCGGCGCCCATCTGGCGAATATCTTCCGCAGAATGAAACGTGTCTGCGGATATTATCATTCGAAGCAGCAGTTTCTGTGCAGCTCCGCTACGATTGCGAATCCGGTGGAGCTGGCGGAGCATATCTGCGGAGAAAAGTTTGCGCTGATCGATCGGGACGGAGCGCCGGCGCCGGAGAAGGAATACCGGATCGTGCAGCCGCCTGAGATCAAGGGAAGCAATGATAAAATTTACGGAAGAGTTTCGGCTTCGACTGTGGCGGCGGATCTGATCCCGGAACTGGTGGAGAAGGATCATCATTTTATCGTTTTTGGAAGAAGCAGGAGGAATGTGGAGGTAATTCTGAAGGAATCCCGGGATAAACTGGATGCAGCCGGATTTCTCGGGAATGGTGACAGCAGCCGGATCGCCGGTTATCGGGGCGGCTATACGCCGCTGGAAAGGCGGGAGATCGAGCGGAAGATGACGGAAGGGAAGCTGTCCGGACTGGTCTCGACCAATGCGCTGGAGCTGGGAATTGACATTGGGAAACTGGACTCCACTGTAATTGTCGGTTATCCGGGAACACGGGCGTCTTTCTGGCAGCAGACCGGGCGTGCCGGACGAAACGGAGAAAAGTGTGTAAACTACCTGATTCTGGAGAATCAGCCTTTTGATCAGTATATTTCCATTGAGCCGGAGTGGCTGTTCTCTCAGGCAAGCGAAAACGCGATTGTGGATTCGGATAACCTGCTGATTGAGCTGGCGCATATCCGGGCGGCGGCAGCGGAGATGCCCCTCTCCCTGGATGATGTTTCGCTGTTCCCGGATCTGGGAGAAGTGATTCCGGTTCTGATAAATGCAGAGGAGGTAAAAAGCCTGGAAGGGCGTTTCGCGTGGGCGGGACCGGCGTTCCCGGCGGGAGACTACAGCCTTCGAAACATGGATAAGACCCGGTTTAAACTGATCGTGAGAGATGATGTGGAGTTTGTGGACGGACACAGACAGGCAAAAGGACCGGGCAGGGAAGTGACGGAGATGGATGAGACACAGGCGTATCATGAGCTGCATCCCGGAGCTGTCTATATGCATGAAGGCGTGTTATATGAGGTGCTGAAACTGGATCTGGTGAGCAGGACTGCGGAGGCTGTGCCGTTTTCGGGAAATTATTATACAGTTCCGGCAGGGACGGAAGAAACGAGGATTCTTCAGACTTTCCATGAGGAGAAGATGGGGAGGACAAAGATTCATTTCGGTGACATTAATGTTAATGAAGTAATTTCCATGTTTAAGAAGCTTCAGTTTCACAACCATCAGAACCTGGGATATGTAGAACTGACGCAGCCGCTGCAGAAGGCGTATGATACGGAAAGTACCTGGATCGATATTCCGGCGAATGTGACAGAAGTGTACCGGAGTCTTCTGGCGCCGAACCGGAACGGGGAGATGGTGCTGAACAATCATTTCGAGGGGCTGTGCTACGCGCTGAAAAATGCAGCGATGATGACGACTATGACAGAGCGGGACGATATCGATGCGGTGGTTTCCAACAATGCGGTGATACCTGACGGACGCAGGGAACAGGTTGTCTCTCTGTATATTTATGATAAATACGAGGGCGGATTGGGATATTCGGAAAAGATATATGAGCTGGTGCCGCAGATTGCTGAAAATGCCGTGCAAATGGTGAAGGGATGCTCCTGTGAGAACGGCTGCCCTGCCTGTGTGGGGGACTATAACCTGGATAAGAAGATGGTTCTCTGGGGACTGGAGAATCTTATGACGGAAAGTGAGCCGCCGGAATTTGAAAATAAGATTGTGGAGGAAATCAGACCGTTTATACAGAAAGGATTTTCTTTCTTCAGACTTCCTCTTGAATGGGATGCATTCTGTGATGATGTGTCGAAAAACGGAGAGCGCGGGGGTGCGTTCCTGAAAACAGTGGATGAGGTGACTGTGGAAGGTCACCGTCTGATTCTTACCGTGGGAAGCGGATTTTATCGGGAGTGGCTGATGAATGAAGATAATCTGCGGGGACTGGAAAATACCATCCGGTATCATGCGGTATGCCCGGCAGATATGCGGATCGAAGTCCGGGTTGTTGAAAACAGAGAGAAAATAGAAAAGGTGCGTGGAAAACTTGCAAGAAAATATGACGGACTGCTTTCCTGAAGATGCGGTTCCCGGAGAAATCTGTCTGAATGAATATCAGAGGGCGGCGGTGCTGGATGAGAGCCCTGCCTGTGTGGTGAATGCCAATGTGGGGAGCGGCAAGACTACGGTGCTGATTGAGAAAATCTTATATCTTCATCTGGAAAGAAAAGTGCCGCTTGAGCGGATGATTGTTCTTACGTTTACGAATAAGGCGGCGGATGAGATTACGGCCCGTCTTCTGAAGCGGGAGCCCGGAATCACGCCGGAGCAGGTGAGAGGATTCGGGACGTTCCACAGTGTCGCGATGGGACTGCTGAAGACTTGTCTTCCGGTGGAAGAGGCCGGGTGGACGAAAGAATTTACGGTTATGGATCCGGATGAGGAGACAGATCTTGCACTGGAACTGATCACGGAACACAAGTTGAAGGTGAAATATAAGAACCGCCTGAAAAAGAGGCTGGAACAGGAGTATCAGAACTGGCTCTCCGGAAAAGAGGAGAGCCGCTGTAAGGATGATCTGTTCCGGCTGTATCCCCTCCTTGGGGAGGAGAAGAAGCGGCAGAATAAGATGTCCTTTGCAGATCTGCTGCGCGTGAGCACGGAACTGCTTGGCGGAGATCAGGATCCGGGGGAAGATGGCTGGCGTCCGGAATGGATTATTGTAGATGAGGTTCAGGACAGTGATCTACTGCAGCTTGATTTCCTGGAAGCATTGCGGAAATATGGTTATCCGGGGAAGGCGTATGAGTCTTTCGGACGGAAATGTGCTCCATCAGGGACGGGGCATGATTCGAACAGCGGCGCACATACCGGCGTGATGGCAAAAGTTTTCGCTGTAGGAGATCCGAACCAGGTGATCTACAGTTGGCGTGGAACAGGGGAGAATATGTTTTTTCTGCTGAAATACCGGCTCGGAGCAAAAGAACTGACGCTTCCTGTGAATTATCGTTCCAACGGGGCGATTCTGGAGGCCGCGAACCGCTTCCTGCAGTTTGGAAACCGGATAGAGGGCAGCCGGAAAACGGTGGGGCAGATTGTAGTGAAGAACCATTATGATCCGTTTCAGGAGGCGGAGTATCTTGCCGGACGAATCAGAGAGATGCGTGAGTGCGGGAGAGCCTGCCGTGAGATCGCGGTGCTGTACCGGCTTCAGCATCAGTCGGAAATTCTGATGAAAGTATTTGAGAGACAGGGGATCCCCTACGAGCTTTCAGTGAAAAAGTCGTTGAAGGATATACCGGTATTGGACTGGGTTGTGAAAGTTTTCCGTTTCTCTGTAAATATGACTGATGCTCAGACGGCGGTTCGAGTGCTCTCAGATCCATGCTTTGGAGAGAGGCGTACCGCCAGGAAGGCACGAGAGATCGTGGCGAAGGCGGAGCCGGAGCGGCTCTTTCAGAAAATGCTTGGGTTTGAAGAGCATTTTGCCAGCCGGACGGGAGAAAAGACACCGCAGCCGGAGGAGCTGTTTTTGTATTTTGAATTCCGTGAGGCACTGCATCCTGCGGCGGAAAGTTATGCGGAAGATGAACGTGTGGTAATGGAATTCCTCAGAAGATTGTGCGCAGCGTGTGAAGTACGGAAGAGCGTGCCTGCAGAAAATGGTCAGAATGAAAATTTTGTAAAGAGAGTGCGGGAGTATATCAACAGTTCTGCTCTTTACGGCATGAAGATGGATGCAGGAGAAAAAGAAACAGAGGAACCTGGCAGGAGGATATGTGATTCCGGGAGCAGGGAGGACACGGCGCCGGACGCAGTCAGGCTAATGACTCTTCATGCGTCAAAAGGGCTGGAGTTTGAAACAGTATTTCTGATTGGCATGAATCAGGGACTGGTTCCTCTTCGATGCAGAACTTATGAGCAGGAGGAGGAAGAGCGGAGACTCTTTTTCGTGGGAATTACCAGGGCGAAAGATGAGCTGGAATTATCCTGGTATACCAATCCGGATGAGCCCGGGGCGGCTGCTGAGCCGAGCCGTTATCTGAAAATGATCCCGGAGCACCTGCTGAAGCGGGAAGATGTATGGGACGAAGGGCAGAAGCGGCAGAACCTGCAGCAGCTGCGCAGGAAAGTGCAGGAGCAGATGCGAAACGAAGAAAAAGCATGCAGGCAGATCCGTGTAAGGCACAGAAGGTACGGGGAAGGAGTGCTTCTGTCAGAAAATGATATGATGATAGAAGCAGAGTTTCCGGGATATGGAAAGAAGCAGTTTTTAAAAGCATTTGGAGAAATAGAAATTATAGAGAGATAAGGAGAAGAAAAATGATAACCAGTACGGCAAATGCGCAGATAAAGGAACTGATCAGACTGATGAGAAAAAGCCGCGCCAGGGAGGAGGCGGGAGTGTTCCTTGTAGAAGGACCCCGTATGACCGGGGAACTCGTGTCTGATCCGGAGTGGAACGGAAGGATTGAGAAGATCTGTCTGTCCGAGAGTTATTTGGAGAAATACGCAAAAGACGCGGAAGAACTGAAGAAGCAGGTATCCGGTGTGGAACTGCTGTCGGATTCTGTGTTTGCTCATGTGTCAGATACAAAGACTCCCCAGGGGATTCTGGCAGTAGTAAAGAGAAAAGATTACGGCATGGACGATATCCTGGGAAAAGAGTCGGAAGAGCCACATATCCTTGTTCTCGATAACCTACAGGACCCCGGCAACCTCGGCACGATTTTCCGGACCGCTGAGGCTGCGGGAGTGACCGGAATACTTATGAGCCGTGACTGTGTGGATATCTATAATCCGAAAGTGATACGTTCGACTATGGGTGCTGTGTTCAGGATGCCCTTTCTGTATGTGGATGATCTGCCCGGTGCGGTTATAGAACTGAAAAACCGGGGAATCCGGGCGTTTGCAGCGCATCTGGAAGGAAGAAATACCTATGACGGTGAGAATTATACCGGCGGTACGGCATTCCTGATAGGAAATGAAGGAAACGGACTCCGGGACGAAGTCGCTCAGTGCGCGGACTGTCGGATCCGGATTCCAATGCAGGGAAAAGCGGAATCTCTGAACGCAGCGGTGGCGGCAGCGGTGCTGATGTATGAAGTGAACAGACAGAGAAGACAAAAGTGATAGAATATCAGGAGATTCTTTCCAGATGGTCCTGAACGTCATGCCTGATCCCCTGCCGTTATATGGATGGTAGAGAAAGGTTCCGCCTTCGCGCCCGATTTCCCGGGCCTCAGAGGTATAGTCAGCATGAAGGAAGCTTCAGCTATTTAGCTCACTAAGCAGACCCAAAAAGTATGGCAGGAATCGAAACCGGATGAGTGAGAAAAACGTATTCTGGACGAGGGGATGTACCTGTCATGTTCCGTTCCAGAATCCGGGAACTTCTAAAGGAATGAAAAAATGTTTAAAAGCAAAACGGCACTCGGGGCAACTCGCCTGCGGCTCAGACAATCCCCTCGCACCGTTTAATAACATTTTCCCATTCCTTAAGAAGTTCCATCGGATTCCTCCAAAGTCACATGCCACGCACATCTCCTCGTCCAGAAAGATTCATCAAGACATCCGCTTCGCTTCCTGCATGCTTCCCACCGGAAGCTCAGTGAAGCAAAACAGGCGGGAAAACCGCGAAACGGCGCGGCTGGAAGGACTTACACATAGTAAGGCTTTCCTGCCGCGCCTTTGTTTTTCATAGTTGATTATTCGATGACTTTCCCAGCCAGTAAAACAGAAAACAGCCCCCATTTCAAGAAACTTTCTGCTGAGGCTGAGGGTGTGGGCAGGGTGACTTCGGAAGGGTTTTAGTGTATCTTGAAGTTCCGGGCAGGGACGTTAGGGCAGACGGCGAGATTGTCTGAGAGAAGCGAGTTGCTCGCCGTCTGTCCTTGCATTTAGTCCATGGCCGGAACTTCTTAGATTCACTTAGACCCTGGAGCGGAACCCGGAACATACCATCAGCCTCAGCAGAATACGTCTTAAAATGCTCTCCTGTTTTCGGAAATATCGTCTCAAAAGTCAGCGGACCTAATCAACTAAATAGCTGCATGATTAAAAAAATAAATGTAATTTTATGCATAAGTATTGCATTTTTATGCATAGATGTGTATACTGTTCCTATCATAATTGTTAAGAACTATACTGCGATCGGCATTGAACGCAGAGAAAGGGATGTGTATAAAAATGAGTACAGTGAATTTGAAAGGACGTCATTTTCTGACATTAAAGGACTTTACTCCGGAGGAAATCACTTATCTGCTGGATCTTTCAGCTGAAGTAAAGGAGAAGAAAAAGAAAGGGATTCCGGTCGATAATTACAAGGGGAAGAATGTGGCGCTGATCTTTGAGAAGGACAGTACGAGGACTCGCTGTGCTTTTGAGGTTGCAGCTCATGACATGGGAATGGGCGCCACCTACCTCGGACCGACCGGTTCTCAGATGGGAAAGAAGGAGAGCATTGAAGATACGGCGCGCGTGCTGGGAAGGATGTTCGATGGAATCGAGTACCGCGGGTTCGGACAGGAGCTTGTGGAGGAACTGGCAAAATATGCAGGAGTTCCGGTGTGGAATGGTCTGACGAACGAGTACCACCCGACGCAGATGCTGGCGGATATGCTGACCATTCGTGAGAATTTCGGAACGCTCAAAGGTCTGAAGCTGGTATATATGGGTGATGCACGTTATAATATGGGGAATTCTCTTATGATTGCGTGTTCGAAGCTGGGACTTGATTTTGTGGCATGTACGACAGAAGCATATTTCCCGAATAAGGAACTGGTGGCACAGTGTCAGGAGTATGCGGCGGAGTCAGGCGCATCGATTACGCTGACATCAGATGTAAAAGAAGGAACAAAAGATGCGGACGTGATCTGTACAGATGTATGGGTATCCATGGGAGAGCCGGATGAAGTATGGGAGAAGAGGATCAAAGAGCTCTCGCCGTATAAAGTTACGAAGGAAGTGATGGCAAATGCGAAGGAGAGCGCCATCTTTCTTCACTGTCTGCCGGCGTTCCATGATCTGAAGACAAAGATCGGAAAAGAGATGGGAGACCGTTTCGGTATTGAGGATATGGAAGTGACGGATGAGGTGTTTGAATCTGCTCAGTCAAAGGTGTTTGATGAGGCGGAGAACAGGATGCATACGATTAAGGCGGTTATGATGGCAACGCTTGGAATTGAGCAATAGAATATTTCATAATAGAATACAGGCATATGGGAAACGTCTTTGTAATTATTGCTGAAAGGTTAAATTCAGTTAAAGAAATAATTACAAAGGCGTTTTTGATTTAACAATTTCTGCGTCGTCACTTACCTTTTTTTTACGTATTTTTTCTACAAATAAGATAGTTTGAATTCAAAAAGAAAATTAAAATAGAGTCTGCGCGGTTTGAACACCGCTTCATAATATTCGATTGAAATGTAGAAAAATTACAGGACAGAGGAATAAGGGAGGAGAGACGCTGTGTCAGAGATTACATTAAGAAATGTATGCAAAGAGTTTGAAAAAGGGCAATTTGCAGTAAAAGACTTTAATCTGGACATTCGCGACCGTGAATTCATTATCTTTGTCGGTCCTTCGGGCTGTGGAAAATCCACGACTCTGCGTATGATCGCGGGGCTGGAAGACATCAGTGACGGAGAACTGTGGATTGACGGTGAGTTGTGCAACTACTATGAACCGAAAGACAGAGGGCTGTCCATGGTATTCCAGAATTACGCATTATATCCGAACATGACAGTATACGGGAACCTGGCGTATGCTCTGAAAATCAGAAAAGTTCCGAAAAGCGAAATTGATGAAAGGGTACATAAAGTGGCGAGGACCCTGGAGATTGAGCATTTGCTCGACCGCAGGCCGGCAGCGCTGTCCGGTGGACAGAAGCAGCGGGTTGCCATCGGCAGCGCTATTATCAGAAAGCCGAAAGCGTTTCTGATGGATGAGCCGTTGTCTAATCTGGACGCGAAGCTGCGTGCCCAGATGAGAATTGAACTGGCAAAACTTCATAGAGAACTGGAGACAACCATCATCTATGTTACTCATGATCAGACAGAGGCAATGACTCTGGGAACGAGAATTGTAGTTATGAAAGACGGTGTTGTTCAGCAGGTGGAGGCGCCGATTGAGCTGTATAACAATCCGGCAAACCTGTTTGTCGCAGGTTTTATCGGATCTCCGTCAATGAATTTTTTCGAGGCGTGCGTAGGCGAGGAAAACGGAAGAATCGTTGTGTATATCGGAGAGAAGGAAGAGGGAAGAAAAATATACCTCAGCGGATACCGTGCGGAAATGGCAAAATTAAGGGCGCTCAACAAGAAAGTAACTCTGGGAATCCGTCCCGAAGATATCTACGAAGCGGATGAAGCGAAGGAAAGAGGATTCGAGAAAGACACTGTCGGAATGGAAGAGACGGTTTCTGCCAGAGAAATGCTGGGAGCAGAAGTATTTCTTTATTTTGACGCTCAGGGAAAAACGCATGGCGTGCGTCTGAATCCGGAAAACCGTACCCAGACGGGAGAGAAGATCAATTTCTATTTTGATCCGGAAAGAATCCATCTTTTTGATAAAGATACGGAAGAAAACTTATTCTACAGAGAGGAGATGCGGTAATGAATACAGGTAAAAAAACAAAACTGAATGTTTCCCCATATTTTTATCTTGTTCCGTGTATGCTGGTGTTTGCCGTATTCCTGTTCTATCCGTTTTTCAAGACCATTTTCCTGAGTCTTTTCCTTACGGACAGAATGGGACAGGCCAAGATTTTCGTGGGACTTCAGAACTATATTGAACTTCTCACATCGGCATCGTTTCAGAACAGTTTAAAAGTAACGTTGATTTTTGTTGTGATAGTAGTAGTCGGAGGAATGCTGCTGGGGCTGATCGCCGCGGTTCTCTGTAACCGGGCGTTTCCGGGAATCCGGGTGTTCAGTACCGCGTACGCGCTGCCAATGGCAATCGCATCCAGTTCCGCTGCCATGGTATTTCAGATCATGCTTCATCCTACGGTGGGCATTGTGAACAAGCTGACAGGACTGGACATTAACTGGCTGAATGATCCGA
This sequence comes from Candidatus Mediterraneibacter vanvlietii, assembly GCA_019113645.1. Classification (GTDB taxonomy): domain Bacteria; phylum Bacillota; class Clostridia; order Lachnospirales; family Lachnospiraceae; genus Mediterraneibacter; species Mediterraneibacter vanvlietii. Next base: position 28,906 of record DXGZ01000009.1, read on the forward strand.
ATACTGCGCTGATCTGCGTGGCGATCCTTACGGCATGGCTGAACAGCGGAATTAATTTCCTGTATTTCTCAGCCGGACTTGGCAACATTGACGAAACGATCTATGAGAGAGCATCCGTGGACGGAGCGAGCAGCGTGCAGAAATTTTTCAGCCTGACACTGCCGGGGCTTTCCCCGATCATGTTCTATACACTGGTTGTAAATATTATCCAGGCATTCCAGTCCTTTGGTCAGATTAAGATCCTGACAGAGGGGGGACCGGATGAGGCGACAAATGTTATCGTGTACTCAATTTACCGTGACGCATTTTTTAACTACCGGTTTGGAAGCGCTGCCGCGCAGTCGGTTATTCTGTTTATCATTGTCATGCTGATAACACTTGTTATGTTCCGCATTGAAAAGAAAGGAGTAAGCTACTGATGAGTCAGATGGATACGATGACCATAAACGGTCAGAAAACAATCAGCAGGGAAGAACTGCTGGCGCTGAAAAGCCGTATGAACGCGAAGGCGCTGACAAGACGGAGAATCCGTACAGGCGGACTGCTTGCGGCAAATATCGTGGTTGCGATTATCATTCTGCTTCCGCTTTTGTATGCGGTCAGCATTGCTTTTATGCCGTCAAGTGAGCTGTTCACAACGGAATTGAATATTCTGCCGAAGCATCCGACGCTTCAGAATTTTGCAGATGCGTTCACCAATATTCCGCTGCTCCGGTTTATCCTGAATTCATTTATCATGGCAGGATGCATTACGCTCGGTCAGATTATCACATGTTCGCTCGCGGCGTTCGCGTTTTCTTTCCTTGAGTTTAAGGGAAAGGGAATTCTGTTCATGGTTGTTATGGCGACCATGATGGTTCCGGGAGAGGCAACGATTATTTCTAATTATCTGACTGTGGGAAATCTTGGAATGCTGGATACATATCCGGTGCTGATTATACCGTATCTGACATCGGCAATGGGAATCTTCCTGTTCCGGCAGTTTTACATGACCTTCCCAAAATCACTGTATGAGTCGGCGAAGCTGGACGGATGCGGAAATCTGCGGTTTATCGTAAAGATTCTGATTCCGCTGACAAAATCCGCAATCGGAGCTATGGCAGTGTATACCTTTATTAATGCATGGAATATGTATATGTGGCCGCTCCTTGTAACAGGCTCCAATGATATGAGAACGGTTCAGATCGGTATCAGTATGCTGAACAGTGTAGACTCTCAGTCGATTACGATGATGATCGCAGGCGTTGTTATGGTGATTATTCCGTCAATCGCGATTTTTATCGCGGGACAGAAACAGCTGATCCGCGGCATGTTTTCAGGTGCCGTGAAAGGCTGATTATAGATATATATTGTGTGTTGAAAGTTAGAAGAAAAAGGAGAAAAGAGATGAAAAAGAGAGTTGTATCAGTATTATTGACAGCTGCTATGGCAGTAAGCCTGCTGGCAGGCTGCGGCGGAAAGAGCCTTGCAGATCAGGCAGCGGCGCAGGGCAGCGCGGGCTCCGGCGAAGGAGAAACAGCGGAGACGGCAGAGATGGCCGCGGCAGATGAAGTGGATGGAACAGAGATTACATTCTGGCACTCCATGGGAGGTGTCAACGGACAGGCTATCGATGAGCTTGTAAAAAGATTTAATGAAGAGAACGAACTTGGCATTACAGTTGTTTCCGAGTATCAGGGGGAATATGACGATGCTCTGAATAAACTGAAGAGCGCGCAGATCGGAAATATGGGAGCAGATCTTGTACAGGTTTATGAGATCGGTACCAGATTTATGATTGATTCCGGCTGGATCGTTCCTATGCAGCAGCTCGTGGATGCGGACGGATATGACCTGTCTCAGATTGAGCCGAACCTGGCGGCATACTATACCATTGACAATGAGTTGTATTCCATGCCGTTCAACTCATCCACACCGCTGATGTATTACAACAAGGATATGTTTGACGCGGCAGGAATCACAGAGATTCCGACAAGCCTGGAAGGTATTGAGGCAATCGGTGATCAGCTGTTAAATGAGGGCGGCGCCGGAGAAGTAATGTCACTGTCCATCTATGGCTGGTTCTTCGAGCAGTTCCTTGGAAAACAGGGACTGGACTACGCAAATAACGGAAACGGACGTGAGGATGCCGCGACAGCGGTTGCGTTTGACGAAAACGGCGGAGCGGCAAATATTCTGAACGCATGGAAATCCCTTTATGACAAAGGGTATGCTCCGCTTGTCGGAAAAGGAGGAGACGCGGGACTGGCGGACTTCTCTGCAGGAAAATCCGCGATTACGCTTGCGTCCACTGCTTCTTTAAAGCAGATCCTTCAGGATGTAAACGGCAAATTTGAAGTAGGTACGGCTTATTTCCCGTCAATTACAGATTCTGATGAGGGCGGCGTGTCTATCGGAGGAGCTTCTCTCTGGGCGCTCAATAACCAGGATCCGAAGAAATTAAGAGCAACATGGGAATTTGTAAAGTTCCTTGTATCTCCGGAGTCTCAGGCTTACTGGAACGCGCAGACCGGTTACTTCCCGGTGACGACAGCCGCACAGGACGAGCCGGTATTCAAGGAGAATATCGCTCAGTATCCGCAGTTCCAGACCGCGATTGATCAGCTGCACGATTCTTCGCCGGAATATGTAGGCGCGCTGCTCAGCGTATTCTCCGAGGCAAGAGCAACTGTGGAATCTGAGATCGAGAGTCTGCTGAACGGACAGGCAACGGTGGACGAGGCTGTGACTAACATGGCAGATACGATCAATGAGTCCATTGAAGAATATAATCTTGTAAACGGATAAAAGCAGACATATAATAAAATACAGTGTCAGTGCGTAAGGGACCGCCGCTTTTATGCGGCGGTCCCTTGGCAGTATCACAGATTAAAACCGGCCCGGATCCCATAACGGGAAGTTTGGGCGAGTCTTGAATTTATTTTATAGAAGAAAGAGGAAACGGCCATGACAAAAATATTTGCACACAGAGGCGCCAGCGGCTATGCGCCGGAAAATACACTGCCGGCATTTGCGATGGCGGAACAGCAGGGGGCTGATGGAATTGAACTTGATGTACAGCTTACAAAAGACGGGGAGGTTGTTGTCATCCATGATGAGAAAATCGACAGAACCGGTACGGACAGGGGATATGTGCGCAATTATACGCTTCAGGAGCTTAAAAACCTGTCATTTCACAATCAGATGGAACGTTATCGGGGGGTGAAGATTCCGACGCTCCGGGAAGTGCTGGAACTGGTTAAACCGGGGAAAATGCAGGTAAATATCGAACTGAAGACAGGCATATTCTGGTATCCCGAAATTGAAGAAAAGACAATGAAAATCGTGAAGGATGCAGGGATGGAAGAAAGGGTGATTTATTCTTCGTTTAATCACTACAGTGTACAGAAAATCCGAAGCCTGGATGAGCAGGCGGAAACAGCCTATCTGTTTGGCGACGTGATTTGCGATGTGGAGAAATACGCGGAGAAGACAGGCGTAAACGGTCTGCACCCGGCGGTATACCATCTCTATATGTCAGACTTTATGGAACGTTACAGAAACAGCGGGCTGAAAGTGCGGGTATGGACAGTAAACCGGGAAATCGATATGAAGAAATTTATCGGGGCGGAACTTGAAGCTGTAATTACAAATTATCCGGATACCGCCCTGGCTGTCAGAAAGCAGGTGGAAAATGCTGAAAGATAAGAAGCTTTTTCTTCTGGACATTGACGGAACGGTCTGCATCGGGCAGCGTCTGATCAGCGGGACGAAAGAATTTCTGGAGGCTGTAAGAGAGAGCGGCGGGCAGTTTGTGTTTATCACAAATAACTCTACGCGGAGTATTGATGACTATATTCTCTCGTTTCAGAAGCTTGGAATCATGACAGATTACAGTAATTTCATAACAGCCTCGTTCGCCACGGTACAATATCTGAAGAAAAACTACGACGGGAAACTGATCTATGTGATGGGGACGAAATCACTGATGCGTGAGCTGAAGAGAAATAAAATCCGGGTGACGACAGACTGCATGGATCCGGAGATTGCCTGTGTACTCGTGTCCTATGACAATCAGCTTACTTATGAGAAGATCCAGGATACCTGTCAGATCCTGAGTACCCGGGATGTGGATTACATTGCCACAAATCTGGATTACGTATGCCCCATTGAATTCGGATATGTTCCCGACTGCGGGGCGATCTGCCAGATGATTGAGCACGCGGTGAAGAAGACTCCGCAGTATATGGGAAAACCGGGAACCGCAATGGTTGAATATGCACTGAAGCTGAATCATTATTCAAAAGAGAAGACGCTGATTGTTGGCGACCGTCTCTATACAGATATCCTCTGCGGACACAGAGCCGGGGTGGAGACAGCTCTGGTTCTCACTGGAGAAGCGACCCGCCAGGAGGCGGAACAGTGTGAATACGGTCCGGATTATATTTTCCGGTCGGTTGAAGAATTATATCAAAAATGGCTGAACCAGTGAATTTTTTCTCTTGTTTCTTCGAAAAGGTATGATAAAATAGCAATATGTTTTTTTAGATGCTTCTTGTGAACGACTTAAATGAGGTGGCTGATGATGAGAGAGGATATGAAAACAGTAATTGCAGATACATTTACGCACATGCTGGAGAAGGAAGATCTGGATAAGATAACGGTAAAACGCCTGATTGAGGAGTGCCGGATCTCCCGGCAGACGTTTTACTATCATTTTCATGATATTATGGATGTCCTTGACTGGGCGTTCAAGAAGGCAACGCAGGAAGTGGCGGAGAAGAGTCTGAAGGCGGAGAACCGCATGGATGCGGTCCGCTTCTTCGTGTCCTTCGTGCGTGAACACAGGTCCAAGCTGGAGCGCCTTCTTTATTCGAGAAAATGGGTGCAGATTGAAGGAATGCTGGTGGAGTCCGCGATGATGTATCTGGACACGCTGGTCAGAGTAAAAGCGCCGGATCTGTCGATCAGTTATGATGACCGGGAAGTGCTGCTGCGCTTTTACGCCAGTGGAATGGTGGGTGTGCTTCTGCAGTATGCGGGAAAACAGCGAGTCAATGAAGAAAGGCTGATCATGCAGATCGAGCGGATTATCACAGGGAAGATGTAGTGTGCTGTTCCGCCCGCTGCGTCAGCTGCATATAGTGTTTGTAGAGAATGCCGAACCGGTGGATGTAGCCGGCCTGCCAGGGCTTCAGTTTTCCGCAGAAATGGAGGACTGAAGTGTTCTGCATGACCCAGTCCATGTTGCACAGACCTGAGCTTTTCAGCAGATAGGTGTTGTAGTTGCGCGCGTCATAGTTCCAGATGGAATCGTCCAGCGCCAGCGTGCGCTGTCCGTACAGGATGTTCAGAAGATCCTGATCGGGCAGCAGCAGTTCTTTCCCATGTTCTTTTGTATATCTGAAAATTTCTTCGGCAGTGATTTCTTTTTCTGCTATATCCAGATCAATTAACAGAACCCCTGAATTGTAGTAATCATGATCTGTTCCCAGCCGGAGCTGATTAATATTGCTTGCCAGATCCGTCTTGTCGGTATGGGCCGCTGCCGCGAAGAGCATGCCTTTCATATCCGTTTCCCAGAGCGGACGGAGGGGATTGATGACAAGAATGTCCGGATCAAGATACAGGATCCGGTGAAGGTCTTCCGGCAGAAGACTGCCTGCCAGAAGGCGGTAGTACATTTCCCGGGGATACTGCCTGCTCACCGGGGCATCTTTGAAGAAGGTGTCATCGATCAGCACCGGATGAAAGCCGAAACCGTAGAGGCGGCAGAGTCTGCCCGCGGACGCGAGAAGATCATCGGGAATCCCGCTGTGCATCAGCCAGATATCCGGGGACTCTTCCGGCTGGCTGGTGTGAATGGATGTGAGCAGCACCTTGAGCTGCGGCATGTAGTTTTTATTCAGTGTGACGAGAATCTGCATCCGGCTTCGGGAATTCTCCGGGTGCCGGGTCTGTTCCGGGTTCATGATAAGTTTTCCTCCTTATGTTTCCTTATTTCTTGTCCGGGATTATGTTTCCGTATGCGTGTCTTTTGTTTTCTTATCTGCTCAGCTTATGCATTCCGATGGCTTCCGCAAACAGGGCGGCGCCTGTTATGATCAGATAGGCGGCAAGGATATAGTTGAGGGTCAGTGCCGACATAAACGGAAGCAGCAGAAAGATTACCGCAAGTATAATATTGAGGACTCCGCTGAAGGTAAGGGAACCTGTATGCGGGATCCGGAAATATTTCAGCCGTGAGGCAAAGGAAATCTTCTGTGCGCCGCTGAAGATCAGAAGGAAAGCCAGCATAAAAGTGATGACTTCCACGGTTACGGTCACCGGCATGACAAACAGCATAACGCCGATCAGGATATTCAGGATACCCGATATGATCAGCATACCGTCTCTGAAATAGTAGGTCATGGACGCGTAGGCCGCGAAGTGACTTATCCCGATTACAATAACCGCGGCAGCAGCGAAATACTGGATGACCGCAAAGATTCCGATCGGAAATACGGCGGTAAGAATTCCCGCAATGACCAGCAGCGCCGCAATAATAAAATACGCGGTACGTATTTTCTTCCTTCCTTTATTCCATGTATCAATCAGTTCCTGTACATAATCAAAATCTGAATCAAACCATCTCATAGATCATCTCTCCTTTATATTAAGTCAGGGAAATTTTATAACCGAACCGGTAATAATTTCATCTCTTCCTGACACTTACAATATAGCTTACAAAACAGAATCTCACCACTTATAAAATCTGAGTCCTGTCTTTACACTTTTTGAAAACTGTCAAAAATTTTGACAGATTCCCGGATTTGTAAAGACACATTCTGAAAAGTGAAAGTCGCAATTTCCCGAAAATTCTGCTATATAAAAAAATGTACCGGTAAAAAAGGTGCGGAAAGGAGGAGCATCTGTCAATGAATATCGGAGAAGGCATATTTGCGTATAAGCTGTATGAACTGGAAGAACAGTACGGAAAGCTGCAGTGCAGAATCCGTGCCTGCGAACAGGGAGACAGAAAAAAAATACAGGCGGAACTGCATAAGGTGATCGAGGAATATGAAGAGAGCAGCCAGCTCCTTCAGGAAAAAATCAGAGCATGCCGTTCTCCTGCGGTATCGCGGCTCTCACAGGCGCAGCTCGAGTATCGGGAGCAGACTGAGGAGCTGATGAAGGAACAGATTGCAAATGACGTCCATTCTGACGGCAGCAGCCCGGAGGAGGATAAGTCGGAAGCGGGACTGCTGTTCGCGGAGTATGCCATGGATTTTGCGACACTGTCCATGCAGCAGGCGCTGATCGCTGCGATGTCCGCAATTGAAACTGAGAGTGATAAAGATGAGAAGGCACAGGTTGGGAGTGATGTAAATGCATGAAGTAAAAAAACCGAGAAAACCTTTGATTTATTATTATGTCATTGTTCTACTGGTACTGCTTCTGTTTAATTTCATATTCATGCCCTGGGCGGCGGAACGCCAGGTAAGGGAAGTCGGATATGAGACGTTTATGGATATGACGGCCGATGAGGATATCGGTCAGGTGCAGATCGATCAGGGAGAAAATGAGATCGTATTTACAAATAAAGACGGCACTGAAATCTACAAGACAGGAATGGTGGAAGATCCTGGACTGACGGAAAGGCTGTATGATGCGGGTGCCAAATTCTCCGGAGAGATTATCGAACAGGCGTCTCCGCTTCTTACGTTTCTTCTGTCATGGATCCTGCCGATTGCGATCTTTATCGGAATCGGACAGTATATGTCCAGGAAACTGATGAATCAGGCAAACGGCGGACCGAACTCCATGATCTTCGGAATGGGAAAGAGCAATGCGAAAGTCTATGTGAAGTCATCGGAAGGCATTAAGTTCTCTGATGTGGCAGGTGAGGACGAGGCCAAGGAGAATCTGTCCGAGATCGTGGAATATCTGCATAATCCACAGAAATACAGGGAAATCGGAGCGTCCATGCCGAAGGGGATCCTTCTGGTGGGACCGCCCGGAACCGGTAAGACAATGCTGGCAAAAGCTGTGGCAGGCGAGTCAAACGTACCGTTCTTCTCCATGTCAGGTTCAGAATTCGTGGAGATGTTCGTCGGAATGGGCGCGTCAAAAGTCCGTGATCTGTTCCGGCAGGCGAAAGAGAAGGCGCCCTGTATCGTGTTTATCGATGAGATCGATGCCATCGGTCAGAAGCGTGACGGAAGAGTGGGAGGAAATGATGAGCGTGAGCAGACACTGAATCAGCTCCTCACGGAGATGGATGGATTTGAGACAAATAACGGAGTCATTATCCTCGCGGCGACGAACCGCCCCGAATCCCTTGACCCGGCGCTTACCAGACCGGGACGTTTTGACCGGCGTGTGCCGGTGGAACTGCCGGATCTGAAAGGCCGTGAAGAGATCCTGAAGGTTCACGCGAAGAAGGTAAAACTGGACGAGAGCGTTGACTTTTCCGCGATTGCCCGCATGGCATCCGGAGCGTCCGGCGCGGAGCTTGCAAATATCGTCAATGAGGCTGCGCTGAAGGCTGTCAGAGAGAACAGGAAGTATGTCACCCAGTCGGATCTGGAAGAGAGCATTGAAGTGGTCATCGCCGGATACCAGAAGAAGAACGCGATTCTGACGGATCAGGAGAAGAAGGTTGTCGCGTATCATGAGATCGGACATGCCCTGGTGGCCGCGAAGCAGACCCAGTCGGCGCCGGTTCAGAAGATCACGATTGTTCCGAGAACATCAGGCGCCCTCGGGTATACGATGCAGGTGGAAGAGGGCAATCATTACCTGATGAGTCAGGAAGAGCTGGAGAACAAGATCGCCACTCTGACCGGCGGACGAGCGGCGGAGGAGCTTGTATTCCACTCCGCGTCAACGGGAGCGTCCAATGACATCGAGCAGGCGACGAAGCTGGCAAGATCCATGATTACCCGTTATGGCATGAGCAAAGATTTTGATATGGTTGCCATGGAGACTGTGACGAACCAGTATCTCGGCGGGGATACATCGCTGAGCTGTTCGGCCGAGACCCAGGCGGAGATCGACCGTCAGGTTGTTGAGCTTGTGAAAAAGCAGCATGAGAAAGCGGCCAGAATCCTGGAGGAGAACCGGGATAAGCTGGACGAACTGGCAGATTATCTCTATGAGAAAGAGACGATCACCGGGGAGGAATTTATGAAAATTCTTGCGGCGTAACGCCGGAATCAGATTTACATAAAATATTACGTAAGAGAAAGGCGGAATCAGAGATGGGAAAATCAATCAAAGAGACTATGCAGGAGTTTACAGTAAATCAGGCACTGAAGTACCTGGAGGGAAATCCGGAGGAAAACATACCGAAGCTGATGGCTTTTGTAGACAAATTTATGCCGAAGGACTGGTATGTAAACCAGAGAAACGCGATCCGGAATGCCATTGAGAAGAAAAACAACTGGTATCAGCTGATCTTAAGGCTGTATGAGCTGGATCCGGGAGTGAGAAGAGCATTCTTCCAGAACTTTATTACAAATGCCAGTCTGAAGGGAAGCGCTCTGCAGGAAGAGGTTTCAAAGGAAAACAACTGCAACGTTCCGTGGGCGATCCTGCTTGACCCGACCACAGCGTGCAACTTGAACTGTACGGGATGCTGGGCGGCTGAGTACGGCCATCAGTATAACCTGACGCTGGAAGATATCGACTCCATTGTGACTCAGGGAAAAGAAATGGGAACCTACATGTACATCTACACGGGCGGCGAGCCGACCGTGCGCAGAAAAGATGTGTTCAAGATCTGTGAAATGCACCCGGACTGCGAGTTCCTGGCGTTTACGAACGGAACCATGATCGATGAGGAGTTCTGCCAGGATATGCTCCGTGTGAAGAACTTCGTTCCGGCCATCAGTCTGGAAGGATTCGAGAAGGCCAACGACGGACGGCGCGGTGAAGGCGTATATCACAAGGTGCGCCACGCAATGGAACTGATGAAAGAACACAAGCTTCCATTCGGTATCTCTGTATGTTATACGAGTCAGAACTTTGAGGATGTCAGCAGCGAGGAATTCTATGATATGATGATAGAGAGCGGCGCGCTGTTTGTATGGTTCTTCCACTATATGCCGGTGGGACACGGCGCAGTGACCGATCTGCTTCCGACACCGGAGCAGAGAGAGGAAATGTATCACAGAATCCGTCATTTCCGTGAGACAAAACCGATCTTCGGCATGGATTTCCAGAACGACGGAGAGTATGTCGGCGGATGTATCGCGGGAGGAAGAAGATACCTGCACATCAACGCGAAGGGTGATGTGGAGCCGTGCGTATTTATCCATTATTCCAATGTTAATATTCACGACGTTTCCCTGCTGGATGCGCTGAAGAGCCCGATCTTCCAGGCTTATCATGACAATCAGCCGTTTAACAACAATCACTTAAGACCATGTCCGATGCTGGAAAATCCGGGCAGACTGGAAGCAATGGTGAAAGAGACAGGCGCTGTGAATACGGATTATCAGGATCCGGAGAGTGCGGAGGAGCTGTGCGAGCGGTGCGTTCCGTACGCGAAGGCATGGAAACCGACGGCCGATAAGCTGTGGGCGGAGAGCCATCCTGAGAAATAAGATTAATATTTGATGAATTGTCTGTCAGATAACCGGGAAGGAGGAAACACAATGGAACAGGCGGAAGAACAGTATGTCGTGCCGGTAGAGTGGAAGGAAAGCTATGTGAAAGTTCTGGATCAGACAGAACTTCCGGAGCGGGAGACCTGGCTGGAAATCAGAACAGCGGAACAGATGTGGGACGCGATTAAGCGCCTCTGTGTCAGAGGGGCGCCGGCTATCGGGATCGCGGCTGCCTACGGCGTATGTGCCGAGATGCGGAGACATGAGAACGAGCCTTCCGCAGAGTATCACAGGGTTCTGAATGATACCATTGATTATCTCGCAACTTCGCGGCCTACTGCAGTTAACCTTTTCTGGGCGCTTGACCGGATGCGGAAAGCCGGGGAGACATACGCGGACCGGACGAACGCGGAGACTCGGATAAAGCTGGAAGAGGAAGCAAAAGCCATTGAAAAAGGGGAGGAAGCGGCGTGTATCGCCATCGGGGAAAACATGCTTTCCCTTCTTGAAAACGGCATGACGATCCTGACTCACTGCAATGCGGGCGGGCTTGCCACAGTGCGCTACGGCACTGCCCTTGCCCCGATTCTTCTCGGCAAGGAGAGGGGAATTAATTTTAAAGTCTATGCGGATGAAACAAGGCCCCTTCTCCAGGGGGCCAGGCTGACCGCCTGGGAACTCCAGAGAGCGGGCGTGGACGTGACCGTTATCACGGATAACATGGCAGGCATGCTGATGGCGCAGGGAAAGATCGACGCAGTGATTGTGGGATGCGACCGCGTCGCGGCAAATGGAGACGCGGCGAATAAAGTTGGCACCTACTCGGCGGCAGTGCTTGCCCATTACCACAGGATTCCGTTCTACGTAGCGGGGCCGGTTTCCACCATCGACATGAAGACGCCCACCGGCGCGGATATCCCGATTGAACAGCGGGATCCGGAAGAGGTGACCTGCGGGTTTGGCAGGAGAACAGTGCCGGAAGGCGTGAAAGTCTATAATCCGGCGTTCGATGTGACCCCTCATGAACTGATCACGGCCATCGTGACAGAGCGGGGTGTTGTGATGCATCCGGACCGTGAGAAGATCTCCGCACTGATGGGAGAATAAGGGAAGAATCACTTTCGCAGTGTCTCGGAGCACAGGGCAAGGAACCGTTTCAGCACCGGATGATCATTGTCATATCGGTAATAAACGCCAAAAGACAGTTTTGGCAAATCTGTAATGGGAATATACCGCAGCGCCGGATCGCGGGAAAGGGCGATATCCGGTCCCAGGGTATATCCGATCCCGGCTTTGGCAAGCGTGTACGCACTCTCGATGCTTTCACTGAAATAGCGCTGTTCAGGGGGAAGCTTTACAAGGAGGCTGTTTTGGAGGGAGAAGATCGAATTAGTGATCTGCCTTGGCGAGCAGACGATGATGCTTCCGAACAGCTGCTTTTTCGTAAGCGTTTCATATTTTGCCAGCGGATAATCAGGTGAACAGACGCAGGCAACGGGAGCGGAATAAAGTTCTCTGAAAAATAAGGAGGACTTATTCTGCTCTTCTTTTATGCCGAAAGCGGCATGGAGCTGCTTGTTTTCTACCAGTCCCAGAAGTGACGGGAACGGAACCAGACGGATGCCGGGACGCAGCAGGGGATATTCTTCCGTCAGGTGCCGAAAGACCGGAGGAAGCAGATTCAGTTCCAGATAATTATGACAGCCTACTTCAAAGGAAATAAAATGTTCATGCCTTCCCAGACGTTCCCGGGCAGACAGAGCCGTTTTCAGGATAAGCTGCGCATCAGGAAGGAACATAATGCCTTCTTCGGTAAGAGTAACACTTTTGCTTGTACGGTTGAACAGTGTGACGCCCAGCTCATTTTCCAGCGCGCGGATCTGGTGGCTGACCGCCGGCTGCGTAATCTTCAGTTCTTCCGAAGCCCGTGAAAAATTCAGGTGTTCAGCAACAGAAATAAAGCACTCCAGTTGTATTGTATTCATAGCAATCTCCTATAAAAGTTTTTTATAGATTATAGCATAAAAATATCCCTTTGGGACATATACAAGGCGGGAAAGAAAAATAGAAAGAATAAAAGACCGGTAGGAAAAGAATAAAAAACTGTAAATGAAAGGTCTAATCCCCCAGCTATGCTGGGGAGAATGGAGTAAGCAGGAGCGTGTAAGATATAAATAAAAAGCCTCCTATGCTAAAATGAGAATGGTGTCGCAAGCCAAACTCAAAAATTAGTATAGGA
>DXGZ01000047.1 GCA_019113645.1 Candidatus Mediterraneibacter vanvlietii
CTTTTTTATATATTTTCTCCAATATCCAATCTCCCAACCCTCAAAACACTCTCAAAAACTCCGCCGCACCGCCCATCTCTCAATCTCTCCCGCCGGCTGCGCCGAGAAAAGGCGTATCTGTGCCGGGAGCATCCCCCATCGGAACACTGCCCCCTTCGCCCCCCCTGATGAGCCAGAACAGGCTGCATCTGTATCAGGAGCGGAAGTTAAGCGGACGAGGCGGAGAATCCGTCCCAGAGCCGTTAGTGCGCAGAATGTATGCTGCTCTCGGCACACATTCTGCGCGGTTACGGATCTGTGGACTAGTCGCAGCCTCAGGGAGCGTTGGAGCGGATGATACAGGTGCTGCCTGTTCGTCCCCTCATCATCGCATTAACCTTTGACCGCTCCGGACAATCCATCTACATAATACCTCTGCATATACAGGAACAGCGCCGCAATCGGAATCGAAATCAGCACCGCGCCCGCTGCAAAGCAGGTATACCAGCTGTCTATGTATTCTTTCTCAAGCATCCTCCACAGTCCGATGGCGATCGTATACTGGTCAGAGTTCGCGCGGCAGATTACTTTCGCGAAGATGAAGTCCAGCCACGGCCCCATAAAGGAGGTAAGAACTGTATAAACAACGATCGGTTTGCTCAGCGGAAGGGTGATCTTGGTAAAGATCTGCCATCTCGTGCAGCCGTCAATCAGGGCCGCTTCATCCACAGCCAGCGGGATCGTGTCGAAGAATCCCTTCGCGATCTGGAAACCTAAGGCCGCTCCTCCCGAATAAACCATAATCAGCGCCAGCTTGATCAGATTTCCTTCTGTCAGACCAATTGCCTTTAAGATAAAGTATACAGCGATCATGGACATAAATCCAGGGAACAGTCCAAGGATCATCGCCATATTCATGTACGGTTTTCTGAGCTTGAAGCGCAGTCTGGACAGGCAGTAGGAAGCTGCCAGCACATAAAATGTAGACAGGATACAGGAGCAGATCGCAATAAACAGCGTGTTCATAAACATCTGCGGAAAGTTCAGTATCGATGTATCCGTAAACAGCCTGATATAATTATCCAGTGTATAGGACTGCGGCAGGAAGGTGGATACATAGGAACCTTTCTCTGCACGGAAGCTTGTCAGGATGACCCAGACAATCGGAAATACCCAGATAACCGCAAGCACCGCGAGAACCGTATGCACAATCGTATTGTTGATAAAACGTCTTTTCTTTGCAGAATGCATCTTTTTTCCAGTCATGCCTAGAACCCTCCTTCTTCTTTGTATGATTTACTGCGGCGGTATGTAAACAGAGCTCCTATTGCAAGGATAATGAATGTCAGGATACCGATAACGGCTCCGATATTATAATACTGTTTATCTACTGTCAGCTTGTACAGCCAGGTAACAAGCAGGTCTGTCTTTCCTGCCGTCGCCCCCATATCCGTAACAGGATCTCCGCCCGAGAGCAGATAGATGACATTGAAGTTGTTGACATTTCCCGTAAATGTACTGATCAGGTAAGGTGTTGTCACGTACAGCATATACGGCAAAGTGATCTTGAAAAAGATCTGAACCGCATTCGCGCCATCCACCTTTGCTGCCTCATAGAGCTCAGCCGGGATGTTCTGAAGCACACCGGTGAGCTACAGGAGCGTATACGGCACACCAACCCAGATATTGATCACAATAACAGTCACCCTCGCCCATGTCGGATCCGTGAAGAACGGGAGGCTTGCATCCGAAGCAATCAGCCCCAGGTTTCTCAGAAGCACATTGATCGCGCCCTCAGGCTGAAGCATGGTTCTCATGATCAGGAGGGATACGAACATCGGCACTGCACAGGAGAGAACAAAGCAGAATCTCCAGAATCCTTTTGCTCTCGTCTCCTTCCGGTTGATCATAAGCGAGATAATCATACCGAAAATATAGTTGGAGAATGTAGCGAAGAACGCCCATACAAGTGTCCATCCAAGTACAGACCAGAAGGTACTTCCCAGAATACTGCTGGAATCGAACAATGTCTTGAAGTTCTCAAGCCCTACCCAGTCAAACAGAACCAGGTGGCTGTCGATCTTACTGTAATTCGTAAATGCCATGCAGATCATAAAAATCAGCGGCAGGATCGTAAATGCAACGATGAAAATCATGGGCGGCGTCATCAGAAGTCTTTGCAGGTTTTCGTGAAGAAGTGTCTTTAAATCTTCCACAAAACTGTTGACATGCCTTCCCTCTTTTGCGAGACACTCAGCCTTGTATGCGCTCCTCAGGGAGCATACCCATGTACACGCCATCAGGAATGTAATGAGAAGTGAAGCGATTCCGTAGAGGAGAATCAGGATCGACTGATCCCCTTTCGTATACTCGTAAATCTGCAGCGCCTCATTCCACACTTCTTCCTGCTCCACGGATCCCAGGGAAGGAAGCATGGCAATGCAGCTCACTCCCGCTGCAATCATAAACGCAATGTATGCCACTTCCGCTGCCAGGAAAATCAGACCTTTTACGATCTGCCCGTGTACAATATTTCCAAACCCCATCAGCACCATGGAGAGCTTCGTCTCCATGCCGCCTTTACTTATGGCATTTCTGCAGGTATACGGAGTCGGAAATTCATTGATTTTCTTTTTCATAATTCCCATCCTTTTTCCCTCCTTAAGATATTCCGTCGCTGTTCATCGCTTCGTTCATCTGCTCGGTCTGCTCCTGCGCGTTCTCATGAGTCACGTTTCCGTTACGGATTCCTTTTCCCATATTCTCCACAGGTGTCCAGCAGTTATTCATCTGGTTGACCAGCGGCTGGATAATCGAGGTGTCACTGAACGTTGTATTCTGCGCCATAACCAGTTCATCCTTCTGAATATCTTCTTCCTGAAGCAGTTCCGTATTACATGGCACAACCTGTCTCAGCTCATAATGCAGTCGCTGTGACTCTGCATTTCCAAGCCAGATGGCAAGCTCAATGGCCTGAACCATGTAATCGCTGTGGGTATTCACACCGATGGCTTTTGTTCCCGCATAAGCGTACATCTGCTTTTCCTCGCCGTTTAACGTATAGGTGGGAAGAGCTGCCACGCCCATATTGTCTCCCAGCGCTTCTTTGACAGCATTCGCATCCCAGGAACCGGAGAACATGGCGTTGATGCTTCCATCGCGGAGCCCGGCGATACCGGATCCCAGATCATCGATCTTAAAGTTCGGATTCTGCGCCAGATCAATCAGATAATTCGTAACTTCTACCGCATTCTCACCGCCGAAATCAACGCCGGCTGCCTCATCCTTTCCATCCTCGCCGAACAGCGTACATCCGTTTCCGATGTAGAACGCCGGAAGATACCAGGAATTGACAAACGGGAATGATACAACGCCTTTTTCCAGCATGGTATCAAGATTCTTGATATCTTCCTCTGAGAAAACGCTCTTATCATAGTACATATACCAGAGGTTTGTTGTAAACGGAATTCCGTAGAGATTGTCGTCCATAATCAGCGTGTCCAGCACATCCTGTGAATTCGTTGCCTCGATCTGTTCCCTGTACTTTCCGCCAAACCTCACAAGCGCATCCGCGTTTCTCATTGGTTCCAGCGAATTATTCGCATACATGAACACATCTGCACTGGCATCCGGATCCTGTGCTACCTGTTCACCTGCGCTCGCCTCATCCATAACACCGTAGACAAATGTAATGTCCCACTCCGGATGCGCATCCGCAAATGCCTCACAGCACGTCTGCAGCCACTCTCCGCTGTCTTTCGACTGATCCTCCGAAGGCGACCAGACCATCAGGCGGACTTTTTCCGCTCCATCATTCCCTGAACTGCCGCAGCCTGTCAGCCCGCCCGCAGCGAGTCCCAGCGTCATAACGCCGGCAAGAAGCAAGGATACCGCTCTTTTTCTCATCATCTCATCCTCCCTTATGATAGTTTCGTATTGTTTCGTTAATTCATATGATAGTCTTTTTGACCAAAATCGTCAATTATAAATTATATGATTTCTTTCATTTTGTAAAATGTGTATAATTTTTCGATTTATTTTTGTGCATTTTCCCATCTTTAACTTCATCAAATCTACGCTACGAAACAATTCTAAATCATTTTCACAGCATTGATTTCACACTTCTTTTTTTATATAATAATTTTAATGGGTATTTTTCAGGAAAGCAGGGAAAAGTAATGACAACAATTCAGGATATAGCTGATAAACTGGGGATTTCCAAGGGAACCGTATCAAAAGCGCTCAACAATGCCCCCGATATCAGCGAAACATTACAAAAACAAGTACTCGAGACAGCCGTAGAACTCGGGTATACCAAACTGCGGCGCTATAAGAAATCTGCGAAAAAACTCTGCGTAATCGTCCAGAAGGATAATATACAATATGAAAAGCCTCATCATTTTGCCTACGATATTGTCATGGGATTCCGCCAGATGGCTGAACCTGCGGGATATGAAGTTGAAGCAGTCCCCATCGACGTGTCCACTCAGCGGAAAATCTCTTACGATATATTCATGCTCCAGAACGATTATGCCGGTTCTTTCCTCCTCGGACTCTCCCTCGGGGAGCCATGGATGAAAGATTTCCGAACAAGCCGCACACCTGCCGTTCTCTACGACAACCATATCATCGGGAACCCAACGACAGCATATGTGGGAATTGATAATGACGAGGGGATGGACCTGGCGGTCGGACATCTCAAAAAGCTTGGGCATCAGAAGATCGGATATCTGAGCAGCGCGCTCGGTTCATATATTATGCAGGTGCGCCACAAGGCCTTCTTCCAAGCCATGCACAACCACGGACTGAAAACAGATCCGTCCTATGCCGGCTGCTCCTACTACCTGTCCGAATGTATGGAGAAACATCTCCCCAGATTTCTCGACATGGGTCTGACCGCGATTATCTGCTGTCAGGATACATTCGCCAGCGCTGCGATCACTCAGTGCCAGCAGATGGGTGTTCAGGTGCCGCGCGATATCAGCATCATCGGGTTTGATGACATTCCGATGAGCCCCTATACATCTCCGCCCCTCACCACAGTCCGGCAGGACCGGATCGAAATTGGGAAAAGCGGTTACTATGCCCTGAGCAGCCTCTTAAACGGAGTGTCCATCGGAACTGTGCTTCTCCACGCGGATCTGAAAGTCAGGGAGTCCACAAGGGCAGTCACAGAGAAATAAAAACTGCATGTATTGAGAATCCTTTTTCGAATGCTGATCATTCGTCTCAATACATGCAGTTTTTTTAATCATCCTTCTGGAAACTTAACCTTCCGGGAGACTAACCTTCCGGAAAACTAACCTTCCATTAAATCAGCCTTCCAGAACAGCAGCTGCCTTCTCCAGCTCCTCTCTGATCTTAATGTGCTGCGGACAGACTGTCTCGCATTTTCCGCATTTGATGCATTCCGATGCCTTTCCCCAGCCATGGCCTTCTGTATTCCATGTATACTTGCCCTTCGCGCCCTCCAGGTCCTGATACATATTGTAAATATTCACAGCCTGGAATGTTCCGTAAATTGCGATATTCTTCGGGCATCCCTTCATACAGTACGCGCATGCCGTACAGGGAACTTTCGGGAAGGAATTAAATGTCTCTCTCGCCTTTGCAATGACCTTCTGCTCATCTTCACTCAGCGGGGCGAACTCCTTCATATATGATGTATTGTCTTCCATCTGTTCCATATTGGACATGCCTGAAAGAACAGTAATTACGCCGTCCAGAGATGCTGCGAAACGGATCGCCCAGGATGACGGTGACGCTTCCGCATCAGCAGTTTTCAGAATATCCGTCACTTCTTTCGGAGGATTGGCAAGGGTGCCGCCCTTCACCGGCTCCATGATGATAACCGGTTTTCCGTGTTTTCTCGCAACTTCATAGCATTTCCTTGATTCAATGGTCGGATCTTCCCAGTCAGCATAATTGATCTGAAGCTGTACGAATTCCATCTCCGGATGCTCTGTCAGGATACGGTCAAGTACGTCTGCCTTGTCATGCATGGAAAAGCCGAGATGACGGATCAGGCCTTCTTTCTTCCTCTCCTGAAGGAAGTTCCAGATATCATAATCATCGAAGAAATGCGTCCTCTCCTCGCCGAGGTTATGTAAGAGATAGAAATCAAAATAACCTGCGCCGGTACGCTCAAGGGAAGTGTAGAACATCTGCTCCGCTTCTTCCCTGCTCTTTGCGCCCGCCCACGCCGGAAGCTTCGTGGCAAGCAGGAATTTCTCTCTTGGATACCTGTCTACAAGCGCCTCTTTCGCAGCTGCCTCCGATGCGCCGTCATTATATCCGTATGCTGTATCGAAATAGCAGAAACCTTCTGAAATAAACTTGTCAACCATCTTTTTTGTCTGCTCTACGTCAATTTTCTCCCCGTTCATTGGAAGACGCATCAGACCGAATCCCAGTTTGGGAATACTCTCTCCAAGATATTTTTCCATGTC
This sequence comes from Candidatus Mediterraneibacter vanvlietii, assembly GCA_019113645.1. Classification (GTDB taxonomy): domain Bacteria; phylum Bacillota; class Clostridia; order Lachnospirales; family Lachnospiraceae; genus Mediterraneibacter; species Mediterraneibacter vanvlietii. The sequence continues at coordinate 6,429 of DXGZ01000047.1, forward strand.
GTTTTCCTCGCTTTCATGCAATGTTTGATATGCTCTCACCCATTTATTTTATACCTTTTTCCCGCTCCTCTGCAAGAGTATCTGATATTATATATTCCTGAATATTCTTCTCAAGCGTCTCCATTGTCTCCCGTGTCCGCGGATTTGTATAGGGAATCCTCCGGATAATTCTTCTGACATAATCGTTCTCTCTGACAATATCCATGCTCTCTCTGAAGTTAAGATCATAAAAATAAGCCAGATACGACACCCAGTAATCCATCAGCGTTACCCGGTCCGAAGAGAGGATACTGTGTCCTGCCAGCGCTTCTTCTCTCACCTTCGGAGAGATCTCCGTTTCCCCGACCTCTTCCGCCGATGCCCCCATAAATGTCTCCAGATCATCCACAAGCTTCACCCTGCAGTTGTCCAGTTTGTCCGCGTCCCTGATCAGTCTGGCGTGAAGAAGCGTACGCTCATCCTCAATCCCGTCCAGAATAAAATCACTGTGTCTGGCAATGGCGGTGCGTATGATATCATCCCATGTATCTTCCGGCAGGAACTTCCGTATCATTCCGCTGTTTTCCGCGCCTTCCTCCCCGCCTTTCCCATCGCCGAACAGTACTTTAACGCCATATGCGGCATGATCCATGGTCTCGGGCAGGAAACTGTCGAACCGTTTCAGCTGTTCAAACCTCCCAATATCATGCAGCAGAGCAATCATGCGCGCCAGCTCGGTATCTTCCTCAGAAAGCCCCATCCGCTTCGCGATCTCCTCACTCTGCTTCACCACTCCGTATGTATGGACAATCTTGAGCCTCACCTTGTCATCATTCCGGTCATATCCGTCCAGGTATTGTTCAAAAATCGTTTTTGCATTCCTGTAATCCATGTTAAACCTCCTATCAATCTGAGTTTGTCTGATTCTTCGATAGAGTAAAACGTCCGAGAAATGCGGAATAAAGCTTGTAAAGCCGTATTCAAAGGGGAGGGGCATTGTCTTTTGCTCCGCTCCATGGAGCAAGAAAAACTAAGGGATCTGACAAATGACTAAAAACAACAGGGCAGATGGGCAACTCGTTTCACTCAGACAATCCCATCTGCCCTGTTAACGTCATTGCGCCAGATCCCAAGTTTTTTAACTCCATTCCGAAGTCGCCAAATCCAACGCCCCTCTCCTTTGAAAAGCGATCCTGACTTATATTCAGCAGTTCTCTGTGTTCTTCAAATCGGAAGAGTCAGAGCAAATGCAGATTTCAAAAAAGCACGGACGCAGTCGGAAGGGTATCGCCTAAAAGCTATAAATTTTTAAACTTGACAACATTGTTTAAAACTGATTACCTGAATTCATAGACCTTAGTCGTTATCCTGCCGGTTCTGTCTGGCTTCTTAATCGTGAGTATGTCGAACAGGAAACTTACCGGTTAGAACAGCGTAGAAATCCGCGGGAG
>DXGZ01000048.1 GCA_019113645.1 Candidatus Mediterraneibacter vanvlietii
GAAATTGTCTGAGCGAAGCGAGTTGTTCCATTTTCAATCCTGTCTTTAGCAGGTTTCCCGCTCATTTAGTTTTTCTTAGATCCTGGAGCGGAGCCGAATCCGGCATCCCCTTCCCGCAGAATACGTTTTCAAAAATTATCTCCTGCGGATTTCGGATTTGTTCTGTCTGAGTTTTCTGCTTGACAAACTCAGATTAAGAAGCTGGATGAAGACGGAATTCTTGAAGTAACTTGCTAATATTTCAATTCCAAATTGTAATCTTAGTCGATTTCATTCAGCCAGCGACCGCTTTTTGGATATGGTCACTTTCTCATCATAGCAGACGAATATTTCATCCACCTTCTCTTTCTTCAGCTTCGGGGTGATCAGACTTACCACCGGAACTACCACCAGTCCGGCAACCATTGCCGCTGCCCCTGCATTGATCGGGGATTCAATGAATCCGATAAACATATTCGACACGGTCAGTCCTACTCCGGCGATAAAGCCAGCCCATACGCCGGCGCGGGTAACTCCTTTCCAGTACAGTCCGTAGAGGAACGGCGCCAGGAATGCTCCCGCAAGCGCGCCCCAGGAGATTCCCATGAGCTGCGCGATGAAGGTCGGCGGATCGAGTGCGATCACTACGGATACCACAATGAAAAATACAATCAAAAGCTGCATGGTAATGATCTGCTTTTTCTCGCTCATGTTCTTCATGATATTATCTTTCAGCAGATCCAGCGTCATTGTTGAACTCGATGTCAGTACCAGAGACGAAAGCGTTGACATGGATGCTGACAGAACGAGCACGACAACGATGCCGATCAAAATATCCGGAAGTGCGGACAGCATATGCGGAATAATACTGTCATATACAACAGCTCCTGTCTCGTCATAAATCGCCGGGCTGTCGAACAGTCTTGCAAATCCGCCGAGGAAATAGCATCCTCCTGACACAACGATGGCAAATAAGGTTGAAATCACTGTTCCTGTATTGATGGATTTCTCATCTTTTATTGCATAGAATTTACCGATCATCTGCGGCAGCCCCCATGTTCCCAGAGAGGTAAGGATCACTACGCCGAGGAGATTCAGCGGATCCGGACCGAAGAACGAGGTAAATGCCCCCGGCTGCCCCTGAGTCAATGCCACATCGCTCGGAATCTGCGACATCTCAGAGATCGCATTCATAAATCCTCCCTGTCCGTTCAGCACAGCAGCGATCACTGCCACAATTCCTGCCAGCATGATAATTCCCTGTATGAAATCATTGATTGCCGTTGCCATGTATCCTCCCAGGATCACGTAGATCGCTGTAAAGAGAGCCATCACGATCACACACCATGCATACGGTATATTGAATGCCATCTCAAACAGACGGGACAGTCCGTTGTACACGGAAGCCGTATACGGAATCAGAAATACAAATACAATGACCGATGCAACAATCTTCAGTGCCTTGCTGTCATACCGCTCCCCGAAGAAATCAGGCATGGTCTTTGATCTCAGATGCTGTGTCATGATCTTGGTCCTCCGGCCCAGCACTACCCATGCCAGAAGGCTTCCGATCACTGCGTTTCCGATACCGATCCATGTGCTGGCAATCCCGTATTTCCAGCCAAACTGTCCCGCGTATCCGACAAATACCACTGCGGAAAAATAGGAGGTTCCATAAGCAAATGCGGTCAGCCACGGTCCGACTGACCTGCCTCCCAGCACAAAGCCATCCACACTTGTGACATGCCGTCTGGAATAAAGTCCCACGCCCACCATAATTGCAAAAAATATTACAAGCAGCACAAGTTTAATCCCCATCTTCTCTTCCTCATCTTTCTTTTTCTATTTGCCTGTCGGACACACTCACGGGCTGATCTGCTTTTTATCTTCAGATCATCGGCATTTTATCTCCCGCTCAAATTTTACTCGCTTTAAAGCGTTGCGCTTTAAAGTGTTAAAGTATCCTTGTATAGAATAACACGGGCACTCCGCCCGTGTCAATCATTTTTTTATAAGCAACAGTTCAGCCATGGAGCTGTCTGAGAGAAAAAATCATGCTCGCATGATTTTTTGAGCGGGCAGCTTCATGAGCTGAGCGCCCGTTTATGAGGAAAACAGCGGCGCAGCAGTTCAGCCATGAGACTGACTGTGCGGAAAGCGTGGGCTAAACTTTAACAGCTTATTTCATCTGCTCCACACGATCCTGTATTGTTTTGTTGAAGTTCTCGATTTTTCTGCTGTACGGCTCGTTCATATACTTTGAATTCAGCATGAAATCCGCAGTCGCAAGATTATTTGCAATCGGAATATCATATACAACTGCGATACGGAGCAGCGCCTTTACATCCGGATCATGAGGCTGCGCCTCCAGCGGATCCCAGAGAAAGATCATAAAATCAATCTGTCCCTCCACGATCTTGGCTCCGATCTGCTGATCGCCGCCCAGAGGACCGCTGCAGAATCCTTTTACCGGAAGTCCTGTTCTCTCCGCAATCAGTCTCGCTGTTGTTCCTGTTCCGCAGAGAAAATGTCCCTTTAATATCTCTTTATTTCTGTCACACCAGTCCACAAGCTCTTTTTTCTTCCCGTCATGTGCCACAAGCGCGATATGTTTCGTCTTATCAATCTCCATTGTTACATACTTATCATCCAGCATAGCTTTTTACCTCCTGATTCGTCAGACTGGTTTCCGTCAAATGTGGCAGGATTCTCTTTTCATCTGTGCATCATTACACAAGCTGCTCCCCATCATTACACGAGCTGCTCCATCGTCCCAAAGCGCAGTGAAGCGAGCGCTCCCATTGCCACTGTAACTATAATACTATAAATCAGCAGGATTGGAAAGACGAAATCCACATTCAGGTACATCCCTGCCCGTCCGGAACCGTAAAGCTTACATCGTCCACTGCCAGATTATTTCCATAAGATTTCCTGAGTCCCTGTATCTCAAGCATAGACACCTCCTGACTGCGCGCATGGAAAAAGCCCCGCACCATTGTATGATTGATTTGACACAATGATAGGAGGCTTTCTTCTAATTGTCAATACATATTTTCCGCTGTCAGCCGGTGCCTGTTACTCCGGTCTCTTCTCTGCTACTTCGCCCTGTTTCTTATAAATGCTGTTTCCAGGCACAAATCCTCTCACAGATGAGAGCGGGTAGATATTGCTGTGGCTTCCCACAACGGTTCCCGGATTGAGAACGCTTCCGCATCCGACTTCCACCTCATCGCCGAGCATGGCTCCGAACTTCTTCATTCCAGTCTCAATATTTCCTTCCGGTGTCTTCACCACAACAAGTTTCTTGTCGGATTTTACATTGGATGTAATGGAGCCGGCACCCATATGTGATTTATATCCCAGAATGGAATCCCCTACATAATTATAGTGCGGCACCTGCACTTTGTTGAAGAGGATCACATTCTTAAGCTCTGTGGAATTGCCGACCACAGCGCCCTCGCCCACGATGGCGTTGCCGCGGATAAACGCGCAGTGGCGTACTTCCGCTTCTTTCCCGATAATTGCAGGTCCATTAATATAAGCTGTTGGAGCGACTTTTGCGGATCTGGCAATCCACACATTCTCCCCGCGCTTCTCATACTCATTCTCATCAAGAGTCTTTCCCAGTTCCAGGATAAAGGAACTGATCTTCGGAAGGACCTCCCACGGATAAGTCACTCCCTCAAAGATGTCTTTTGCGATCGTCTCATCAAGTGTATAGAGTTCTTTCACTGTCAATGCTTCCATTTCTCTGTCTCCTTTTCTGCCGGTTAACGGCCTTTTTTATAATAGCCTGCTGCCCTGTCGAAACAGGCTCTGAGCTGATACTGATTGTTCAGTCCTTTCACACCGACTGTCCTGTTGGTAATGAACTGGTCTAATTTTACCATATATTCCTCGGAAGTGATACTCCCTTCCGCCACATAAGTCAGGCCTTTTTCCCAGCTCGCAGTCAGCTCCGGGTTCAGAAGGGACCGGATAGAGTGATCTACCACATCGTAGATCATCTCCCCCTGCAGTGTAGGCGTGATCACCTGGGTCTTCTTGTTCAGCTGCAGATACTTGATGTGAATCAGTTTTTTCAGAATCTCAGCCCTTGTCGCGCTGGTTCCGATTCCGCTTCCCTTGATCTGCGCTCTGAGTTCTTCATCCTCGATCAGCTGTCCTGCATTCTCCATGGCAAGGATGATGGAACCGGAATTGTACCGCTTCGGCGGGGACGTCTCTCCCTCCTTGGTCTCAAGGGCTTTCACCGGAAGTACTGCGCCTTTTCTCAGTTTCTGAATCACTTCAAACAGCGCTGTATCCAGATTCTGGTCCTGACTCTGTCCGGAGTCTGCGTCCTGTCCTCCGTCCGTTTCCGCTCCTTCTTCCTGGCCCCGACCCTTGTCTGATCCTCTGGACGAGCGTTTCCCCTGAGGCACGCCTGCCACCTTCAGGTAGCCCTCTTCTGCCAGCACTTTAAAATTCGAGAAAAAACTCTCCTCACGTATCTTTGACACAATGGAAACTTTCTGGTATACGGCAGGTGGATAGAAGATGCTTAAAAACCTTCTGACAATCACATCATACACCTTGTGGGACAGGTCAGAGAGCCCGTTCAGCGCGCCCATTCCCTGTCCGGTCGGTATGATGGCATAGTGGTCCGTGATCTGTTTGTCATTGACATACCGTGTTTTCACCAGGTTCTTGTGGCTTCCCAGCGCCAGTATATCCTGCAGATAAGGCACTGCCATGGGGTATTTTGACAGTCCGTTCAGGTTCCTGCTGATCTCTTTTGCAACCGCGGTGGAGAGCACTCTGGCGTCGGTTCTCGGATAGGTCACCAGCTTCTTCTCATAGAGTTCCTGGACGATTCTGAGTGTCTCGTCCGGACTGATCTTGAACCGCCTGGAGCAGTCGTTCTGAAGCTCTGCCAGGTTGTAGAGAAGAGGCGGATTCTTCTTCTCCTTTTTCTTCTCAATGGACTCCACCCGGCACTGAACCGGCTCTTCCTCTGTAAGATACGCCACCAGTTCCTCTGCTTTCTTCCTCTCCTTGAAGCCGTTCTCCTTGTAGAGATCAAAGGATTCAAAATATTTTGATCCCTCCACCGCTCTCCACTCGCCCTCAAAGCTCTGGCCGGACGCATCCATTGTACTGACCACACGGTAAAACGGTGTCTTGACAAATTCCCGGATCTCCCGTTCCCTGCGCACAACCATGCCCAGCACGCAGGTCATAACCCGGCCCACTGAGATAACGGAATACTTTGTCTTCAGATAATTGGAGATACTGTTCCCGTATTTCAGCGTCAGAAGTCTGGAGAAATTAATTCCCATCAGATAGTCTTCCTTGGCGCGAAGGTACGCGGAAGCGCTTAAGTTGTCATACTCGGAGAGGTCTTTCGCCTCCCGGATCCCCCTTAAGATCTCCTCTTCAGTCTGCGAATCGATCCAGACTCTGCGCCGTTTCTTTCCGGTCACATGCGCCTCCTGCTCCACCAGTCTGTAGATATACTCTCCTTCCCGCCCGGAATCGGTGCACACGTAAATAGTATCCACATCCTCCCGGTTCAGGATGGAACTGACGATCTGAAACTGTTTGGACACAGCGGGAATGACCTCGTATTTAAACTCTTCCGGAATAAAAGGGAGGGTCTGAAGGCTCCATTTCTTCAGCGCCGGATCATACTCTTCCGGATAACTCATTGTGACAAGATGTCCCACGCACCATGTTACAATCGCCTCATCGGATTCCAGATACCCGTCTCTTCGTTTTGTATTCAGTTTCAACGCTTTTGCGAATTCCTGAGCCACGCTTGGCTTCTCTGCAATATATACTGATTTTCCCATATAAATGTCTTTCTGGTCTGTCCTTTCGTAAAGCAACATTCAAAGCGACAGGACAGGGATGTCCTGTCATCCCTGTCCTGCGATCTTCATTTTTAGCCCTGCGTCAGGAAACGATATGCAGTGCGGGTGTCATATTTCTCACCCTTTTTGCAGATCGGTCCCGGGAAGTTCTCATGGTGAACCGCATCCGGATAATACTGTGTCTCCAGGCACACCGCGCTTCTCTTTATGTAAGATACTCCGTCCTTCCCAGGCTCGTTGTCCAGGAAATTCGCGCTGTACATCTGTACGCCCGGAAGATCTGTGTAGACCTCCATAACAATTCCACTCTTATCTGACGCCACTTCTGCTACTTTATCAAATTTGCCCTCATTTTTCAACACCCAGTTGTGATCATATCCGCCGCCGAAACGGAGAGGCTCATAGTCTGCATCGATGTCATCTCCAAGCACTCTGCCTGCGCGGAAGTCCATCGGTGTGCCCTCCACGCTTCGGATCTCGCCTGTGGGGATGGACTTTTCATCCGCCGGGGTGAAGCTGTCCGCATTCAGCGTCACTTTGTGGTTCAGCACCGTGCCGCTGTCATGCCCGTTCAGATTGAAATAACTGTGATTTGTCATATTCACAATAGTATCCTGATCCGGAACCGCCTCATAATGGATATTCAGTGTATTCTCCTCATCCAGCATGTATGTCACATGTACGTCAAGTGTTCCCGGGTATCCCTGATCACCGTCCGGGCTGAGGAGATGGAACCGGATATGATCCGCCTCGTATTCCTCTACTTCCCACATCCGTTTGTGATAGTAGTTCATACCGCTGTGAAGATTGTTTCCATTATCGTTTTTGTCCAGCTGATAGGTCACTCCATTGATCTCAAATTCCGCTCCGCCGATACGATTCGCATTTCTTCCGACGGTCGCGCCGAACCCGCCGTCACCTTTCTCATATCCGGACGGATCATCATATCCGTGTACAACATCAATGGTCTTTCCGCTCCCATCCGGCACATAAAGGCGGACCAGCGTTGCTCCGAAGTCTGAAATCTGCGCGCTCATCCCTCTGTTGTTTCCGATTGTGTACAGATGCGCCTCTTCATTGTTTCTGGTCTGTCCAAAAACTTTTACTTCCTGTTTTTCCATGATAGTTTCCTCCTGTTTCTATGACCTTCCTCTATTGTAAAACATCCGGTTCTCCATGTCCAATATTTCCGCTATAATTTCCTGGTGCGGGCTTCCGAATGGCACGGGCCAAACCGCTGTGTCTGCCTCCATACCGAAACGGGAGCGGCAGTCTGCCGCCCCCGTTTCACTGCGCATGGCGGCATGTCAGATGTATCATCCTGCCGGTACGCCGGTTTTATTTTTTCGTGTATGTTTATTCTTTCCAGCCTTTGATATTTCCGTCAAGATCCCAGAGATCTTCCCAGCTGTCAGCTCCCGGCCACAGGAATACCTGACCTTTGACGAGCCTGCAGTTTTTATCCGCGCGCCGGATCTTTTCCATCTCTTCATCTGTCAGCGGATCTTCCGTCACGCACCTCAGGTTATTCATATACTGCTGCGGTTTTACGGAAAACGGAATCGGAACCTGTCCGTTCTGCACCGCCCATTTCAGGCAGATAATTGCAGGGTGTACATTATGCGCTTTTGCAGCTTCCACTACTTCCGGAATCTCCATATCCGCCACGTCGTCCGCTGTCCGGTCTCTCTCTGGTCTTGACGGCGAACCAAGCGGGCAGTATCCGATCGGCACAATGTTGTGTTCCTGCACATAGGCGAACAGCTCCGGCTGCTGGAAGCCCGGATGGAGCTCCATCTCGATTGCCGCCGGCTGAATCTTACAGAGCGGAAGCACTCTCTCCAGCTTCGGAATGGTCATGTTGGACATTCCGATGTGCCTTACGAGCCCTTCTTCCACAAGCGTCTCACACTGTCTCCACACTGCCATGTACTCTTCCGTAAAGAAGGGGCGGGAATCCGGATTTCTGGAATCTCCGTCACATCCCGGTGCATGGTAGTTCGGGAACGGCCAGTGCACAAGATACAGGTCAAAATAATCCAGTCCCAGATCCTCAAGGCTCTGACGGCAGGACGCGATCACCTCACCATCTCCGTGCATATCATTCCACACTTTTCCCGTGATAAAGAGTTCCTCCCGTTTTACCACCTGATCATCAAACAGCTGTTTTAATACGGCTCCGATCTCCTTTTCATTCTGATACACGCTTGCGCAGTCAATCAGACGGTATCCTCCGCATACAGCGCCATATACCGCTTTTGAGATCTCCTCCGCGCCGTATTTATCAGAACCAAAAGTCCCGATTCCGACCGCAGGAATCTCGCAGCCTGTATAGAGTTTTCTTTTCGGAACGATATCCGGATCAACAATATCTATTTTTTCTTTCCATTCCATATACTGTTCAGCCTCTCTTATTCGTTCTGATCACCAAAAATTACAGCAACTTTTCCACAGTCGCCTTTTGCCATGAGCTGATAAGCCTCGCCCGCCTTCTCGATCGGGAACTCATGTGTGATCAGGTCTTCCGGATGGATGCCCCATCTTACAAGACGCTCTACCAGTTCTTCCATTCTCCACAGGCTGGTTACCCATGATCCGTAGATCGTCTTCTGTCCGTGAATGATATCCGGGCTCGGTGTGAAATTGCATGTGCCGCCTTCTCCTACGAACGCGATCTTGCCCCACTCTCTCGTAGCGCGGATTGCAAGCTGGCGTCCCGCATCGTTTGCGCTGCAGTCGATGGCACGCTCAACACCATGTCCGCCTGTCACTTTGAGAATATTGTCAAGGGCATCGTCACCCGGTGTAAATACTTCGTCCACAAGTCCGAGTTTCTTCGCGAGATCGATTCTGTACGGATTCATCTCGACACCGATCAGATGATTTGCGCCCATTGCTTTCGCCAGCATGAGAGCTGCCAGTCCGACCGGTCCCAGACCTGTTACAAGAACTGCGTCATTTCCGGAGATGCCGATCTTCTCGATTGCCTCATAAACCGTACCGAATCCGCATGCTACCTGTGCTCCGTCCTTGTATGTAAGCTCGTCCGGAAGGGCGATCAGGTCTTTCTCTTCTGCGAGGATATACGGAGCCATTCCTCCGTTTCTCTGCCATCCGTAAGCGCGGCGGAACGGGCTCTTACAGGAAATGTAATAACCTCTCCGGCAGTCGTTGCAGACGCCGCATCCGGAAATGTGGTACACAATGACACGGTCGCCTTTTTTGAACCTGCGCAGTCCTTCGCCCTCTTCCACGATAACGCCGCACGGCTCATGTCCTGCTACCATGCCCGGAATATATCCTTCCGCGCCTTTTCCTGTATGTTCTCTGTAGATGCAGCGGATATCGCTTCCGCAGATCGTTGTGGCTTTGGTCTGGATCAGCACCTCGCCGTGACCCGGTTTCGGGATCTCAAATTCTTTCATCTCCACTGAACTGTTTCCCGGAAGAGTTGCTCCGACCATTGTTTTTGGAATCATTTTTACAGCCATGATTTTACCTCCTGTTTGCACTGTTTTTCTTTCTGATTCTATTATATCAGAGCATTTTCATACCGTAAGAGACAGCCGCGACAAAAGCAGAAAATTCATGTCGCATCAGCGAAGGTCCTGTCTTTTTTTCGAAGGTGTTCCTGTTGTCCTTCCCTGAAAAATGGGCTATAATCAGGAGAGATTATACTCTGCTGTATTTCATCTCCACAGCGCAGCGGAGAATATAAATTCAGCACCGCGAAAGGAAACCAGGAATGCAGAACACTACACAGAGAAACGGAAAATTCTATGACAAGATCAATCTCTCATTCCCCATCGGAAACATCAGGTGTCATGCCCTGAAGTTTTCTTTTGAGCATCTGACCAGATCCTTTCCCAGCCACAGCCACAGCAGCAACAGCTGGGAGATTCACTATATTCCTTACGGGAAAGGGACTATCACTCTGAATCATTTTTCCTGCGACGTCGGTCCGGGATCTTTCTTCATCAACGGTCCGCATATGGAACACTCACAGACGCCGGATCCGGATGATCCCATGACCGAATACTGCATCTATCTGAAATTCGACCCGAAGAACCGTCCGCTTGTCCAGAAGCAGAACCCGGAGTTTTTAAACCGTTTTCTCTCCACCGACCATTTCATCGGTCAGGACAAGCAGAACCTGCATCCGCTTATGCAGTCGCTGTTCCGGGAACTCGAAAGCACAAACATCGGTTATCATACCCTTCTGGAATCCCTGCTGACTCAGCTTCTCGTGCTCAGCGTGAGGAATCTGGAGCTTCCGGGATATGCGGAACCGACAGCGGAATCCTCAGTCGCTGACCGGAATTATCTTATTATAGAAGAATACTTCCTGTATGAGTATCAGGATCTTACACTGGAGAAACTCTCCTCCCGGCTCGGCTTAAGCCACCGGCAGACAGAACGTCTCCTCCAGAAACACTACGGCATGACTTTCCTTCAGAAAAAATTCGAGGCCAAGATGTCGGCCGCGCTGATTCTTCTGCAGGATCCATCCAACAGTATCACAGAGATCTCCGTCCAGCTCGGCTACTCATCCGTGGAGCATTTCTCCGCGGCTTTCCGCAAATATTACGGCATCTCCGCCAGTGAATGGAGAAAGCTGCACGGCGGCGGGATGTAAATTTCCTCCGCTGTGCAGCTTTCTGTTATCTGTTTATTTCTTTGACCCTCTCCGAAACAGTCCGGCAATCCTGCCGAGCAGTGTGCCTGATTTTTTATTCTTCTGCTGAACCGCGGACGGCCTCCGCGCATTCATGGCATTTCTCATAAATGTCTCCTGCGCGTTCACAGCCGGACCGTCCTGTTTTTTCTTCCTGTATGTCCCGTCGCTGCTCATCTCGCGCGCCTTTACATTATCAGCCAGCATCACATTCAAATCGTGAATCAGCCGCTTTCTGATCCTCTCATCATAGATCGGGCACGCCACTTCCACGCGGTTCTCCGTATTTCTCGTCATCATATCTGCAGAACCGATATACACCTTCGCGTCCGCTCCGCTTCCGAACACAAATACACGGGGATGCTCAAGATATCTTCCCACAATGCTTGTCACCCTCAGATTCTCTGTCTTTCCCGGAATCCCGGGCAGAATACAGCAGATCCCGCGGACAATCAGATCCACTTTCACACCTGCCTGTGAAGCCTCCGCAGTCTTCCGGATGAAATCCATATCCGTCACTGAATTCATCTTCATGACAATGCGGCCTTCCCGCCCTCTGGCAATCTCCGCGTCCATCAGTTCCAGTACTTTCTTCTTAAGCCCTCCCGGCGATACGATCAGATGATGATAGACTCCGTCCAGATTCCCGATGGACATATTTTTGAAAAATACAGCCGCATCCTCCCCGATCTCCTGGTCTGATGTAATAAGAGAATAATCTGTGTACATCTTCGCTGTCTTTTCATTGTAATTTCCCGTGCCCACCTGGGTTATGTAGCGTATCTCGTTCTTGTTCCGATAGGTAATCAGACAGATCTTGGAATGTACTTTGTATCCTTCAAATCCGTAAATCACCCGGCATCCCGCCTCTTCCATGCGTTCGGACCAGTCGATATTATTCTGCTCATCAAACCGGGCGCGCAGCTCGATCAGAACTGTGACTTCTTTCCCGTTCTCCGCTGCCGCGCACAGATATTCCACAAGCCTTGCCTTCTTCGCCAGCCGGTAGATCGTGATCTTAATCGTCATTACATCCGGATCTGCCGATGCCTCGCGGATAAGCTGAAGGAAGGGATCCATGCTCTCATAGGGATAAGAGAGAAGCACGTCTTTTCGTTTTACCTGCTCCATCACATTCCCGTCCGCAAGGAAGCCCGACGGCTGCGGCGAGAAAGGCGGATCAATCAGCGCGCGCTTCATGGATTCCGGAATCTTATCCGCTATGGCGAAGATAAATCCCAGCTTCATCGGCATCTTCGTGCGGAATATGCACGCCGGAGTGATTTTAAACCGGTCGCAGAAATATTTCTCCATCTCTTTTCCAAGTGTATGCGCAGTCTCAAGACGCACAACCGCCATTCTTCTCCGCTTATGAAGCGTCTCCTTCATGACACGGCGGAAATCCTCGTGGTCCGCAAACGCCTCGTCATCCGGCGACACATCGGCGTTTCTCGTCACACAGATATAGTTCTTGTCTGAGACCTGATATTTGTCGAACACAAGCTCCAGATATTCCATAATCACCTTCTCCATCCGGATATAGCGGATATCATGCCCTGGCAGATAAAGGATATCTGAAATATACTGAGGCACAGGAACGATCCCCAGCATCTGATCATTTCCCATTCTCAGGTTCGCCACCACATAAATCTCTTTATTCAAAAGATGCGGAAACGGGTGGTTGCTGTCCACAATCTGCGGCGACAGCACGGGCAGCACCTGTTCTTTAAAATATTTTTTTACGAACTTCTTTTCCTGCTGCTCAAGCTCTTTAAAGTCAAGACCGCACACACCGTAGGGCTGGAGCTGCTTTTTGATCTCCGCATACGTCTTGTCGCGCTCTTTGTAAAGAGGCGCCACTGCCCGGTAGATCGCGTCCAGCTGCTGCATCGGCGTCATCCCCGATCTGCTGTCCACTTTCTTATTATCCACAGCTGCCATATCATAAAGACTGCCTACCCGGATCATGAAAAATTCGTCCAGATTGCTCGTAAATATGGCAACAAACTTCATTCGCTCCATGAGTGGAACACTCTCATCTCTGGCTTCCTCCAGCACTCTCTGGTTAAACCGGAGCCAGGACAGTTCCCTGTTCTGCGTATAATCCAGTACTTCCTGCTTACCCATTCCTTTTTTCTTCCTCTCATTCACACACTGCTTATTTACATCGTTTACTGATTCAGATGATACTGCTGCGGTTTACCCCCGTATTTCATTCTCCTGCGTCATCCAGATATTTCATCAGATCATCCATCCATTCTTCCATATATTCATATCCGTGTTCATAAAATTCATGGAGATTTGATCGGTTGCGCTCCAGCCTCGATACCGGCTTCACCTGTGGACGCAGGATAAATATCTTCCCCTCTCTCTCGAGCTGATCCAGATAGTTCATCGTCTTATTGTACTCAAAACTCCTCCTGAAAATGGTTCTCAACAGATTCGGATATGATTTATATGCCTTTCGGTACACCCGCTGCATGGTCGGCGACATCACTTTTTTCCGATAGCCCTGACGCTTTGTCAGGATAACAACGATCTTCTCATTCTCCAGCTTCTGCGCATGGCGAATCGGCACGGAATCCGCCAGTCCGCCGTCCAGATAAGGCACATCATCGATATTGACAATCGGCGTAAGCAGCGGCATGCTGCAGGACGCCCGGCAGATCTTCATCAGGCGCTGCCTGTCATGATCCTCGGTCATATATTCCGCCTTTCCGGTCATGCAGTTGGTTGTCACAATCTCACATGTGATCTCCGAGTTAAAATATGTGTCATAATCAAATGGTATGACTTCATTCGGATATTTGTCAAAGATCAGATCCATGTTCATCAGGCTTTTCTCCTTGACAAAATCACGAATGCCATAATAATAATTACCGCTCTTATCCAGTGGAATCATACAGTCCCGCGTTCTCCCCGGCTGCCGGGACACATAGCCCACCGCATTGCAGGCGCCGGCCGACACGCCGATCACATGAGACATATATACATCCTGTTCCATAAGATAATCCAGAGCCCCGGATGTGAAAACTCCCCGGGTAGCCCCTCCTTCCAATACCAGTGTTGCTTTCTTTATCGTCATTGCCGTAACCTCTTTTCTCAGTCTTGATCCTTCCTGATATGGTAACACTTCAGTCCGCGCCGCTCGAAAAATCATGCAGGCATGATTTTCTCTCCCGTACAGCCCATGACTGAACTGCTACAATATATTATATACTGTTTTTTCCGGTTCGGAAACCCCTTGCCTTTTTCCCCTCTTCCGTGTTAATATAAGCGATGGCGCATACAAATGTGATACATTTCGTTTCATATATATGCGGGTACCCTGTCAATCTATTTCTGAGTATAATTAAGGAGATATTACAATGATCAGTGCAAACAACGTAACACTCCGCGTAGGAAAAAAAGCCCTTTTTGAAGATGTCAACATCAAATTCACCGAAGGAAACTGCTACGGTCTGATCGGAGCGAACGGAGCAGGCAAATCAACCTTTCTGAAGATCTTATCCGGCCAGCTTGAGCCGACCAAAGGCGAGATTGCCATCACTCCCGGAGAGCGTCTCTCGTTCCTGCAGCAGGATCATTTTAAATATGATGAGTTCCCGGTTCTTGATACAGTTATCATGGGCAACGCGCGACTCTACGAAATCATGAAGGAAAAAGAAGTCATCTACGCAAAAGAAGACTTTACAGATGAAGACGGCATCAGGGCGAGTGAGCTGGAGGCAGAGTTCGCCACCATGAACGGATGGGAAGCAGAATCCGATGCAGCCACCCTCTTAAACGGTCTCGGTATTGATACAGAGCTTCACTATAAATATATGAAGGATCTGACCGGTCCGGAGAAAGTCAAAGTGCTCCTCGCGCAGGCACTCTTCGGCAACCCGGACATTCTGCTCCTCGACGAGCCGACCAACCATCTGGATCTTGACGCGATTGCATGGCTGGAAGAATTTCTTATCAATTTTGACAATACTGTGATCGTGGTCTCCCATGACCGTTACTTCTTAAATAAAGTATGTACACAGATCGCTGATATTGATTACGGCAAGATTCAGCTCTACGCAGGAAACTATGATTTCTGGTATGAATCCAGCCAGCTTCTGATCCGCCAGATGAAAGAGGCGAACAAGAAAAAGGAAGAAAAGATCAAAGAGCTGCAGGAGTTCATCTCACGTTTCAGCGCCAATGCTTCCAAATCAAAGCAGGCGACATCCAGAAAACGTGCGCTTGAGAAAATCCAGCTTGACGAGATCAAACCATCCAGCAGAAAATATCCGTACATTGACTTCCGCCCGAACCGCGAGATCGGAAACGAGGTTCTCACTGTTGAAGGTCTTTCCAAGACAATCGACGGCGAAAAGATCCTGGACAATATCAGCTTCACGCTGGGGCACGATGACAAGGTGGCATTCGTCGGAAGCAACGAGCTTGCCAAAACCGTGCTCTTTAAAATCCTGATCGGTGAGATGGAACCGGACGAGGGAACTTACAAATGGGGTGTTACCACTTCCCAGGCTTATTTCCCGAAGGATTTCGGAGGTGAATTCGACAGCGACTACACAATCACCGAATGGTTGACACAGTACTCCGAAGAAAAGGATGTAACATATGTGCGCGGTTTCCTCGGCAGAATGCTCTTCTCCGGAGAAGACGGCGTCAAGAAAGTCAACGTACTTTCCGGAGGCGAGAAGGTTCGCTGCCTCCTCTCCAAGATGATGATCTCCGGAGCCAATGTCCTGCTGCTCGATGAGCCGACCAACCACCTGGACATGGAAGCGATCACAGCACTGAACAACGGCCTGATCAAATTCCCGGGAGTCCTGCTCTTCACTTCAAGAGACCATCAGATCGTGCAGACAACCGCCAACCGCATCATGGAGATCGTGCCGGGCGGACACCTTATCGACAAGATCACGACCTATGACGAGTATCTTGAGAGCGATGAGATGGCAAGAAAGAGACAGACATACACTGTGCAGACAGAAGAGGATGATTAAAATTAAGGCTTTTCTTTTTCCGATTAGTCTGCTATAATATAAAAGCTGTGGACAGTTCCGGCTGTCCACAGCAGTATCATTCAATTCATATTGTTATGGAGACGTATCGAAGTGGTCATAACGGGGCGCACTCGAAATGCGTTTGCCCTCCGGGGCACGAGGGTTCGAATCCCTCCGTCTCCGCTCTTATGAAAGCTGGGAAACCTTAATTTTATTGGGGTTTCCCATTTTTTGTTTATTGTATCTATATTATCTCTTTTTACTATTTATATAGATTTTACCAACACTTACTACAAGCACCATACCCCTGTGCTTCAGCCGATGATCTGGAAACCTGTCTTGCATTATTAGGATTCATGTTTCCGCAATTTGGTATACTATGATATTTTGATCCAGTAGCAGATAGCCAAACCATTCCCCCACTTGAATCATCACTTGTACTTTCCCAACTACTATTTGATGATGAAGCTGTGCTTGATGCTGTAGCTTGCAAAGATGAAACTTGAGATTTTAATTCTTCATTTTCTGCGGATAAAGTATCATATTTCTCTTGCAGGTCGGTAAGTTGAGTATTCAGGGTATCTATTGTTTCCTGCTGATTCTGATAATTTTCAAGTTCAGCCTTTAAAGCATCATAATCGCTATCTAAATTATCATACCGAGCAGAAAGCTTATCAAAATCGCTTTGCAGTTCTTCATAGTGTTCTGTCTGATCCTGAAGCTGTTTTGCCATTGACTCTCGTTCATTTACAGCAGATGATACATTACCGTTCATTGCCAAAAGCAAAACAACAAGACAAGCTACAACCCCAACCAATACTTTATTTCTAAGAACATACTGTTTTGCCTTTTGTAATCTTGATTTTTTCTCTGGCTGATCGTTCAAAGATTTTCCGCAGTAAGGACATATATAGTCTGCTCCTTCGATATGCGTTACATCTTTTTGGCAATGTGGACACTTAATCATTTTATTCTTTTCATTTTCTTCCATAGCATGAAGTCCCCCATATATTTTTCATGCCCATTCCAGATAACACCACATTATCTAACAAATTTATTTTATCACACAATATATAGAATTTGTTGAGAAATTAACTCTACACTGGAATTTAAAATTTAGCAATAATATAAGCGTAATTATTTTGGATGGGCGGTGTATCCATCATCTCAGGTACTCTTTGCAGAGTGCGTCGGGAACCATTTCCGACCTCAAAATAATCACGCTTAGTATTATCTGTATATCCTCATTATCTGGAATAAAAATACTATAACACAAAATCCACTGCGTTACTATCACTATTCGCAAATCCACACTCCCTCACCAGGAAACTTTTTCTGCCTTATTTTCGACTTTTAAGGTCGAAAAAAGTCGAATTCTTTCTCTTGTCTGCCATATTCTTCCATTTTACGATATTATGGGTGTGCCGGAGAACAGTGTTCTCAAATTAGAGAGGACAAAGAGATGAATTATGAAAAAGTAATAACCAACACTCTGGACTCCTTCGGAGTCAACCGTTCCTACACAGGCTATGATTATGTAGTATATGGTCTGCTCCTCATCATTGAAGACAGGGAGCGAATCGAATGTATTACAAAATCCCTGTACCTGGACATAGCCAAACATTACAAGACCAGCTGGGGATGCGTCGAAAAGAACATGCGGACCGTTGTTCACTCAATCTGGAATTCACAGAATACCGAATTGCTGGAAATTGTCTTTCACAAATCAAAGCGTGACAGAAAACCTACGAACAAAGAATTTCTGAAATATGTGTACGACTATGTAATTCAGGTCAGCAGTGAAGTTCCGGTTACAGACAGGTATATTCCTCTGCTGTGTCCGATCTCTAACAATTACTGCGAAGCATTGAGCGCATTCTATATCCGGATTTCCCGGACGCTGAAATGAATCTTTCTGTGCGGGAGTTCCGGCAGATGCTTATCAGAATACATATAAAAGGCTGATTCCCAAGTGAAGAATCACTCTGAAATCAGCCTTTGTTTTATTTTATCATATACTCTTTTGTTTGTACCTGTCTTTTCTTTTTAATACTGGCACAGGACAACAATTTTCTGCGGTGTTGTCTGGGCAGGGATACTGAACGTCGTATTCGTATAATATACCAAAAGCTCTGTGTTTTCAGGGCTGCAGGTGTACTGCTGTCCGTTGAGCGTCACCACATCAGTCATAGGTCCGATATTCAGCTTCAGTGACTGATCAGCTGAAGTCAGGTTTTCATCAAAATAATCCAGCATGACCTGCTGTCCTCTTCGCAGAGAGGTCACCAGTTCCGCCCTGTACTGAGGCGGATATATTGCCGGCGTCGGCAGGTTTGTGTCATAGAAAACCGCGATCCGCATTCCCGGTCTGAGTCTGACATTACCGATAATCGTTGTCTCGCCGGTCACCACTGCATTTACAATATTCGAATCACTGATCAGGGATACAACCATGGAGCAGCACGAATCCGCCCGGTTAATCCCCTGGATGATCCCCTCAACCTTCTCAAAAGTCTCATAAGCCATAGGGAAAGAACTCCTCGATGTCTTTTCTGCCATAATATGCACAACAAACCCGTCCGGTACCTCAAAGCCTCTTAATGTCTCTGTTCCATATTGCTGTAAGTCTCGCAGAATCTAGCTGAAAACGACGCCGGTTCATTTCCCGCGCTGAGGTGGGAGATATCCCCGATTCTCAGTCCTCTGAAATATGCAATGCCCTGCTGCCTCTCCTCTGTCACAACCTCTGTCACTGAAGTAGGCGCGAGCGCAACACTCTGCCACACTGCAAAAGGTGATACATTCCACAGTCTTGAGAGGAAGACACAGGTAATTCCGAAATGGCAGAAAAATGTTGTTGTAACCGTGCTCTCCTTCTCAACCCGATAAGCGATTCCATCCCTCACATATCCGTGCTCTGCCAGGAACTGATCGAACTTCTCAATGGTCTGATCATACAGCTCCACTGTATTCGTGTGTCTGCAGATATCGGATTCACGCCAGCGGACCGGATCCAGGCACTCTCCGTGCTCCATAAGATAGGACGGCATCACATCCCACACGATCCTCTCCTTATATTTTCCGTCCACCATATCCGCTGTGGGATAGGCCTCGAGAAGATGCGGCGTTTCATTCAGGTTCACCACTGCCGGGAACTCCCTGAGCCACCCCAGAGTCTGCGCCGTCTTTCCGAGCTTCTTCAGGCTGTAGGAAGCTGTATCCTGCGCTCTTCCAAGCGGGGACACATAGCACTCGCCCACATTGAGCTTCGGAGCATACTCTGCCAGGAGAGCAGCTTCCCTGCGCCCCTTTTCCGTCAGTGTGTCATGTACATAGTCCGGATCTCCATGCCGGATAAATAACATTCTCATGGTCCACTCTCCTTTTACTTCTCGCCTGCCAGTTCCCGCCACTGTTTCTTCAGCCAGACCTGAGCCATTTTCGGCCAGATCCCGACTTCTTCCAGTGTCTTTTCGATCTGTTCCTTCTGTTCCGGAGTCCACTTCTCCTTCTTCTTTCCATCCAGTCCTGCTGCGGCGAGGAGTTCCTCTCCTTTGTCCGGACTGTACTTTGTATCACCGCGCATCACCGCATCCGCCAGGAACCGGAACTGCTCCCGCGTATACGGATGACCGAAGTCCCGATCCAGCCACTGCTGTGTGGCAAGAGAAAGCCCGTGCACTCCATCAGAGAACACGTGATACGCAAACGGCACTCCCGCTTTTTTACATGCATCGGCGAACAGGCCGCTGTTTTCCACAGGCACTGTTTCGTCCGTAAGCGTCTGCCAGATAAAACACGGCGGCGTATCTTTCGTCACATGTTTCTCCAGCGACATATATTCCAGTTCATCCTCCCCCGCGTCTTCTCCGAGAAGCGCGATCATGGAATCCCTGTGAGCATATTTCCCCGAAGTAATCACCGGGTAAGACAGAATCGCCGCATCCGGACGATTCGACAGTTCCTGATAGACCGGATCCTGATCTTCGATGTCGCCGGAATGCACGCAGAGACTTGCCGTCAGATGTCCGCCTGCCGAGAACCCGCACACTGCAATACGTCCGCTGTCAATATGAAGCTCTTCCGCACGTTTTCTCACAATCCGCACTGCCCGGGAAATGTCATTGAGCGGCTGCAGCTTCAGCGGATCATCCAGCGGATTCACTGTATACACAAGCACAAAGACATTATATCCTGCACGGTAAAACTCTTCCGCCACAATATGCCCCTCCGATGACGCCACTCCGCGGTATGCCCCTCCGGGAACAATGACCATCCCCGGATGGATCTGAGTATCCTCATGGATATAACTGACCATAAACGGGACGAACCCGTATGCTGCCGGATAATGATATTCCTCTTCCCGCCAGATCTGAATCTTCTCTCCTACCATATTCTCCCTCCTGCCTTAACCTGATTTTCATCTGCTGCAAACGGTTTCCCGACTGCTGCAAACTGCTTTTTCTTCAGTACCATGTATTTTACAGAAAGCGGATCCTGAGGACCCGCTTTCCTGTGTTCATATTAGAGTTCAACATCTTTTATATATGGATTTGTGACCTCGTAAAATCTCTCATCCTCCACGGCTTTCGCCAGATCCATATCGATCGGCATCTTGCCGAGTACCGGAACGCCCATCTCTTCAGCAATAGAATCAATATTGCTCTCTCCGAAGATCTTAATCTCCCTGCCGCAGTCAGGACATTTCACATAACTGTAGTTCTCGACAACGCCAAGTACCGGAATATTCATCTGCTCCGCCATATTCGCCGCTTTCTTCACGATCATCTGAACCAGATCCTGCGGAGACGTCACAATCACAACTCCATCCACCGGCAGTGACTGGAATACAGTCAGCGGCACATCGCCTGTTCCCGGCGGCATATCCACAAACAGGTAGTCGATATCGCCCCACATAACATCTGTCCAGAACTGCTTCACCACTCCCGCGATGATCGGTCCTCTCCAGATCACCGGAGCCGCCTCATCTTCCAGAAGCAGGTTGACGGACATAATCCTTGTCTCGTCTTTTGCAACACACGGAATAATGGAATCCTCCGTCCCTCTTGCCTTCTCATGTACTCCGTACATCTTTGGAATAGACGGTCCTGTAACGTCAGCGTCGAGAATACCGACTGTGTATCCCTTCTCGCGCATCATTCTTGCAAGAGATGCTGTGACAAGCGACTTTCCGACGCCTCCCTTTCCGCTCACAACTCCAATTACTCTCTTGATAGATGAGTACATATTCGCCGGCTCACGGAAATCCGTTTTCTTGCTGCTGCAGGAATCCGCATGCGCACATCCGGCACAGGATTCTTCTGTGCAGCCGTTTGTGTTCTGTTCTTCTGACATAACCAAATACCTTCTCTCTGTACATTATTCGCCGGTTTCCGGTATGGAAACAGCGCATTACCAGATCAGTATACCACACTTTGGCTTTTGTTGTATACGGCAATTACATGTATTACTCTTTCCCGTTAAAACAGTACGTACATACTTTACACGGCTCGATTCCGATGGAATCAAGCAGATCATCCAGTCTGTGGAACCGCAGGGTTGTGAAGTTCTGTATCCTGCGGATCTCCTCGATCATCTGCGCGTAGCGGCAGGAATCCGGATTGGCGTATTCTTCCAGCACCTCCTCCGGACAGTTATCCCCTTCCTTCTCCCGGATGATTCTTCTCGTGATCAGATCCATATCTGATTTTGAACGTGAGAAATTCAGGAACTTGCATCCGTATACAAGAGGCGGGCAGGCCGGACGGACATGCACCTCTTTCGCGCCGCTGCGATAGAGGAATTCCGTTGTCTCACGGAGCTGAGTTCCCCGCACGATGGAATCGTCAATCAGCAGCAGTTTCTTATTCTCGATTAGCGCCTGCACCGGAATCAGCTTCATGCGCGCGATCAGATCACGCTGGCTCTGATTGGTCGGCATAAAGGAACGCGGCCAGGTCGGCGTATATTTGATAAACGGTCTCGCATACGGAATTCCCGATTCATTCGCATACCCGATCGCATGCGCCACTCCCGAATCAGGTACTCCTGCCACAATATCCGGATGAATGCTGTCGCCGTCACGCTTTGCCAGCATGCTTCCGCAGCGATAACGCATTTCCTCCACGTTGACTCCTTCATAGGAAGAAGTCGGATATCCGTAATAAACCCAGAGGAAGGAACAGATCTTCATCTCTTTGCGGGGCGGCACCATTGTCTCCACACTCTCAGGCGTGACATACACAATCTCACCGGGTCCCAGTTCTTTGTAATGTTCATATCCCAGATTTAAATAAGCAAAATTCTCAAAAGACACACAGTATGCATCTTCCTTTTTTCCAAGTACAACAGGTGTTCTTCCGTAACGGTCGCGGGCTGCATAGATGCCGTCCTTTGTCATAATCAAAAGCGTCAGGGATCCTTTGACCAGTTCCTGCGCATACTGGATTCCCTCTACCAGCGTCTCTTTCCTGCAGATCAGGGAACCGATCAGTTCAGTTGCGTTGATCTGCCCTCCGCTCATCTCCAGAAAATGCGTCCTTCCGTCCTTGTATGCTTTTTCCAGTATCTCGTCCTGATTACTGATCTTCCCTACCGTTGTGATCGCAAAACTTCCGAGATGCGACTGCAGAAGAAGCGGCTGAGGCTCATAGTCGGAAATACATCCGATACCGAGATTTCCTTCCAGCTCCTCCACGTCCCTCTCGAATTTTGTCCGGAAAGGTGAGTTCTCTATATTGTGGATCGCACGGTTAAACCCGTTTTTTCCATATACTGCCATTCCGCCTCTTCTCGTTCCGAGATGGGAATGATAGTCCACACCATAAAAAAGTTCAAGTACACAGTCATTTTTCGATGCAACTCCAAAAAATCCGCCCAACTTAATGTCCTCCTTCAATTCGTTCCGCCGGAAACAGTCCGGCATTCTCCACGGGCTGTCCCACTTTACCCATACAGCATAAAGTAAACACAGGGGAAAAGTCAATATCCTTTCCTTCTGCATTCTTCATTAATACTTATAGATTTTTATAAGAAGACCGGAAAACGGTTTTTCATTTGCTTTCTTCTTTTATTAGGATATAATAAAATCATACAGTATTAAAGCGGCGGCGCAGCCTGATGCCGTCCGCACATCAGACATTAACAGAACCGGAAAGGAGATCACCGTTATGTCTCTGCATACATCTGATCTGGTGCTCGTTCCGGGCCGCCAGCTCAAACCACTCGATACAATAGACGGCTTCCAGGTACGCCCCGGATTTTTCCGATTTTTCGGCGCCACCATCATACCGGGCGGCGTTAATTTCACCATCCAGTCACACGGAGCCACTTCCTGTGAACTGCTGCTCTTCCACAGAGAAGCTGAAGAGCCCTATGCTGTTCTCAAATTCCCTGAAAATTATAAAATCGGCTTTGTCTACTCCATGATTGTCTTCGGAGTCGATGTAGAGGAATTCGAATACGCCTACCGGCTGGACGGTCCCTACGATGAGAAAAAGGGTCTTCGCTTCGACAAAACCAAGATTCTTCTGGATCCTTACGCCCGAGCTGTAACCGGCCAGAGCCACTGGGGAGTCAAAAACGACGCTCAGCACAGTTACCGCGCCAGAGTCGTACACAATAACTTTGACTGGGGGCTGGAACGGACTGCCCCGATTCCCATGGAAGACCTGGTAATCTACGAGCTCCATGTCCGCGGATTCACCAAATCTCCGACCTCCGGCGTGAAACACCCCGGCACTTTCCTCGGGCTGGAAGAGAAAATCCCCTACCTCAAAGAGCTGGGCATCAATGCCGTGGAACTGATGCCGGTCTTTGAGTTCGATGAGATGCGGGACGCCCGGCTGATTGATGAAAACGAACTTCTCGACTACTGGGGATACAACCCGGTCTGCTTCTTTGCGCCCAACACAAGCTACTCTTCCACCATGGAGTATAACCGGGAGGGCATGGAACTCAAGCGCCTGATCAAAGCCCTCCACGACAACGGCATCGACGTGATTCTGGACGTTGTCTTCAACCACACTGCCGAGGGAAACGAACTGGGACCTTCATTCTGCTTCAAGGGATTCGACAATAACATTTACTACATGCTGACCCCGGACGGAAAATACTATAATTTCAGCGGGTGCGGCAACACACTGAACTGCAACCACCCGGTTGTCCAGGAACTGATTCTCGACTGTCTCCGCTACTGGGTGACCGATTACCGGGTAGACGGATTCCGCTTCGACCTCGCCTCCATCCTGGGGCGCAGCGAGAACGGCACTCCCCTGAATCAGCCGCCGCTTCTCAGAAGCCTGGCTTTCGACCCGATCCTCGGAGATGTCAAGCTGATCGCAGAGGCATGGGACGCAGGCGGGCTCTATCAGGTCGGCTCCTTCCCCTCCTGGAAACGATGGGCGGAGTGGAACGGCCGCTACCGCGACGATATGAGATGTTTCCTGAAAGGGGATGACAATATGTCTGAAATTGCCGCCAGGAGGATGACCGGATCCCCGGATCTCTATGATCCTGTTTCCCGGGGCGGCAACGCGTCCGTCAATTTTCTCACCTGCCATGACGGTTTCACGCTCTATGATCTGTACAGCTACAATCAGAAGCACAATGAGGCAAACGGCTGGGACAACACCGATGGTTTTGACGACAACAACAGCTGGAACTGCGGCGTGGAAGGAGATACCGATGACCCGCAGGTGCTCGCCCTCCGCTGTAAAATGATTAAAAATGCCTGCGCGGTTCTCATGTGCAGCCGCGGGACTCCCATGTTCCTCTCCGGTGATGAGTTCGGAGACACACGTTTCGGCAACAACAACCCATACTGCCAGGATAATGAAATCTCATGGCTGGACTGGACATTTCTCGACAAAAACCGGGATCTGTTCCGGTTCTTCCAGTACATGATCTCGTTCCGCCAGGCGCACCCTGCCATACGCAAAGACCTTGAGCCCAGCTATTCCGGGCTGCCGTCCATGAGCATCCGCGGACTGAATCCGGAGGAGGCAAATTCTCATACGGATACTCATTCCGCATGCGTCCTGTTTGCCGGCTACGATGAAGAGAGACAATGCGAAGACCTTGTCTATGTCGCTGTAAATACTTACTGGTACTCCACGAACCTCACCCTCCCGGACCTGCCGGAAGGGTATGTGTGGAAGATCGCTGTCAATACAGGGGATCCGAAGCAGCAGATATTTGAAGAAAACGAGATGCCGGCTGCAGGGCGTACTCTTCTGCTCGGAGAGCGGTCCGTCATCGTATTTGTCGGGACAAAGCAGGATTAGCCCCTTTGCACGGTTCATCCAAAAGCATCCCCGAACTGAACAGGCATACAAAACAGGCGCGGGCACCGGCTTTCCGCCGCATGTCCACGCCTGTTTTGTATGTATAATTCAATGGATAAATCTTAATCTCATGCCGCAGATCTCATTATGAAATCTTTTTGTACAGATCAATAAATTCTTCTGCAATAATCCGGAATCCTTCCGCGCTCATAAGCTGGTCTTCCGCATGCATCAGAATCATGGTTCCCTCTTTCGGGAGCTCGCCGTTCGCGTCTTTCGCAATCAGATCAGCATGACCGTGATGTCCCTGGGAGAACGCCTCATCTCCCTGTTTGATCAGCTCTTCCGCTTCCTCAAAGTTTCCTTCTTTGGCGCTCTGAATCGCGTTGATAAAACATGTACGGGCTGTTCCTACATAAGTAATGATCTGGAAACAGGTCATCTCAAATTCTTCATTCATGGATTATTCCTGATATTATATTGTTTATAGTTTCTAAAGGGGATATTTTTAAAGCACTTCCCCATTGCTTTCTATCACTTTTTTGTACCATTCAAAGGAATCTTTCTTCCTGCGTTCCAGCGTGCCATTTCCTTTGTTGTCTTTATCCACATAGATGAAGCCGTATCTCTTCTCCATCTCTCCGGTTCCTGCGCTGACAAGATCAATGCATCCCCACGGTGTGTAGCCCATTACCGGTACACCGTCCTCAAACATGGCTTTCTTCATCTCCTGAATATGGATCTTCAGATATTCTGTCCGATAAGGATCATGGATGCTTCCGTCTTCCTCGACCTTGTCATAGGCGCCAAATCCGTTCTCAACAATAAAAAGCGGAACGTGGTATCTCTGATGCAGGAGATTCAGAGAATAACGAAGCCCCTTCGGATCGATCTGCCATCCCCAGTCGCTTGCCTCAACATACGGGTTCTTCGCCGTATAATAGCCTTCAGCAACTTTCATGCTGTTTTCAACCTCTACACTGCTGATCGTATTGCTCATATAGTAGCTGAGGCCGATATAATCCACGCAGCCCTCTTTCAGGCATTCGAGATCCTCTTCTGTCATATCCAGTTCAATTCCATGCGTCTTGCGGAACGCGTTCATATATGCCGGATATTCGCCGAATACATGGAGATCACCATAGTAGAACAGCCTGTGCTCCATAGCTACCTGAGAAGCCAGCATATCGTCCGGTGAGCATGTTCTCGGATAGTAAGGAACCATCGCAAGCATACAGCCAATCTTGAAATCCGGATTGATCTCATGTCCCAGTTTCACTGTTTTCGCGCTGGCAACCATCTCATAGTGAACTGCCTGCTGAAGCACGGTCTGAACATCCTCATCCTCCCGGTAAATGATTCCGGAGTTTGTCCACGAAGACCATGAATTATAGGAAGTTCCCTGGTTGTTGATCTCATTAAATGTCATCCAGTATTTTACCTTATCCTTATAACGCCTCATAACCGTCTCCGCGAAACGTACGAAGAAATCGATCACCTTCCGGTTTCTCCAGCCGCCATATTTTTTAACAAGGTAGAACGGCATCTCGAAATGGCTCAGTGTGATAACCGGCTCAATATTATATTTTAAAAGTTCATCGAAGAGATCATCATAAAACTGAAGACCTTCTTCGTTCGGTTCTGTCTCATCCCCGTTTGGGAAAATTCTTGTCCATGCTATGGATGTACGGAAACACTTGAATCCCATTTCCGCAAAAAGTTTAATATCTTCTTTATATCGGGAATAGAAATCAATCGCTTCATGGTTCGGATAATTCTTTCCCGGGAGAATACCGTCTGTAATCTCTCTTTCAACACCATTTGCGCCGGCAGTCATGACGTCCGCGATGGAAATCCCTTTTCCGCCTTTATCATATCCGCCTTCCAGCTGATGTGCCGCTACAGCTCCTCCCCATAAAAAGCCGTCCGGAATTTTTTGCTCTGTCATAGATGCTTCCCTCCGTCTTGATTTTTTACGTCAGCGCTTACGTTTGTGTATATTGTAGCACTCATCCTTTATTCTTCAAGTTTTCATGTGACTTTTGACAAATGTTTTTCCGCAAAATATTTGTTACATAAAAAAACAGACATGAAACATGGGATTTTACCCAGTTTCATGTCATTTCTATCCATTTTGTTATTACAGCTTTCCATATCATGGAGCTTCCGTCTGTTTTCTAAGCTCCGCATATACCTTGCTCGTCATTGCCTCTATCAGATAAACAACCGGCACCTGCGTGGTAAGACTGGTCCATACATCATCCTCCTGAGACGCATATGCAAGCGGCATATAGTAAGGGAAATTCAGTTCTGACATTTTCGCCACCGTACACTGATCTGTATTGGTAATGCTGATCACCCGGGCGCCCTTCTTCCTGTATCCGTCAATCTGCCGGATCACATTGCCCGTCTCCCCGGACACCGACAGCGCAATTACAGCCAGACGCTCTGTACTGGAAACAGGCAGCGGGTAGAACATATCCGTAATCACCGTAACATTTACCCCGGCTCCCGCAAAAAAGTGCGCCCCATATGAGGCAAGATAGCCGCTTGTACTTGACCCGATGAAAACAACGCGTTCCGCCCGGGCACATATTCTCGCCGCTTCTTCCAGCTTTCTCTGCAGCGTGCTGCTCTTCATGGATTTCTGGACAAACTGAAGAACAGGTTCCGGAGAGAGCAGGTTTTTCACCTCTCCCCTGTCATCCTCCTCCAGACTTTTCTTCAGCCGGTATTTAAACTCCGTATATCCGTCACACTCAACCTTTGAACAGAACCTGAGCACCGTTGTTGTCGATACTTCCGCCGCGGCAGACAGCTCCCTGATATTCATCTCAGCTGCCTCTTTCAGGTGAGCGGATACATAGTTATATACCCGGAACTCTCCCTTATTGAAGCTGGAGATCTGTT
Source organism: Candidatus Mediterraneibacter vanvlietii (assembly GCA_019113645.1). GTDB lineage: Bacteria > Bacillota > Clostridia > Lachnospirales > Lachnospiraceae > Mediterraneibacter > Mediterraneibacter vanvlietii. The sequence goes on from DXGZ01000048.1 coordinate 27,707, forward strand.
CATATTTAAATAATTCCACTGATTTCACGCCTCCCGCCCGCTGATCGCTTCACCCGTCTCACGCACAGGGCTTATCCAGCACATTTTTATCAGTATAACAGACTTCCGGTACATTATGCAAACAACCCGATATCATATATAGCCGCTTGTTCTGATATGTAAACAATGGTTATTCTTTACAAAACTCCATTCACCTTTTATAATTATAAAATAAGTTAGATGATTAAGAAAAAATGTCTGGATGCGATAGGTATGTTTACCCATGAAATTATTTCCGAATTTAATGAACTGGAAATGTCTATTTATAACTGTATTTTAAAAAACAAATCAAAAATTTCTCACATGAAAATAAAAGATCTGGCAGACGAAGCCCATGTTTCCACTGCAACTATTCTGCGTTTCTGCAAGAAACTCGGATGCGAAGGCTACAGTGAATTCAAACTTCGCTACCGCGAATATCTGAATCAGGAACAGGTTTTCCAGACAGATTCAGAAGAAACTACCCTGAAGGGCTTTGTTTCCAGAATTGATTCCCGCGAATTCCGCGAAAGTATCGAAGATGCTTTTTCCATTTTAAAGGACTCCAACAGGATTCTTTTGATCGGAATCGGAACTTCCGGAATTCTGGCAAAATACGGGGCCCGATTCTTTTCCAATGTCGGCAGGTTCAGCCTGTACGTGGATGACCCCTATCTTCCGATCCTTCAGGACATGACAGATGACACTGTTACCATCGCCCTCTCGGAATCAGGAATCACTCAGCAGACAGTCAACCTTGCCGTTCAGCTGAAAGAGCGGGGCAGCGTGCTGATTTCCATTACAAACAACAGTACTTCCACGCTTGCAAAGATAGCTGACCACACCATCAGCTACCACGTGCCGGAAATCCTCATAAATCAGACGAATATCACAACCCAGGTTCCGGTTTTGTATATACTCGAGACACTGGCCAGACAGTTTATAAAGACCGGCGGACTCATCACTTCCAGCGAAGTTTAGATTTTGACGGTTTTCTGTACCTTTTTTACACAGCAGACGGCGGTTTTATCCGCCGCCTGCCCTTTTTCATCCTCTGTCAGTCCCGGCTCCCATCCCGGTCATAATCTCCTGGCACACTCAGCTTAGAGAACCAGCCATCCCGCGTCTACCGCACGTTCAAAATCCCAGTCATTTCTCCCCGGAGTATGCAGCTTATAGCTCCAGAAGATCCAGCCGTCACACTTATCCCATGCTTTCAGCTCCATATCGGAAATCATCTGGTATATCCGTTTCTTTTCTTCATCATCAGCGTCTTTGATGTGCGCGCTCTTGTTTGCAATGCACCACTCGCCCACAATCACACTGTGAAACTGCTGCGCCCTCTCAAGAGCCTTCTCGAAATTCTCCTCGATCTCACGCGCATAATCTGCCATTTCCCTGCTCTCCATATGAGATTCCAGTCCGCCCACATACATATGCGTGTCAATCACAACATTTTTATATTCCGGCCCTCTCATGAAATCTTCCCATTCTTCAAGCCTGAATCCATCATGAAGCACAACAGCCACATCATCTCCACAGTGCCTGCGCACCACTTCATATCCTCTCAGATAAAAATCCTTGAGCAGCTCAGTCGGTACAGACGTGGAACCTTCCGCCCTCTTCGGGTCACGGACACGATATCTTTTCCTCGTAACCTGCCACATTGCCTCTGAAATGGGCTCATTCAGAAGTTCAATGCCATAGAGATTGCTTCTCCCCGCATACCGCTCTGCAAGCGCGTCCAGGACATCCAGCGTATACTCTATATTCTCCGGTTTATGATGCCATTTTACAACACCGGTCAGACCGCCATTGTCAAATCCATTCTGGCTGTCAGGAACCGTATGCAGATCAATCAGGATCTTCAGCCCGTATTTTTCTCCCCAGTCAAACGCTTTGTCCAGATATTCGATACATCCCACATATGGTTTCTTTTCCCCGAAAATAAAATGCGGAACCGGAATACGCACCAGATTCAGCCCCATAGTCTTCATGTGCTGGAAATCTCTCTCCTGGCAAAAAAGAGAGGACACAGACGTCATCGAAAGAAACAGATATTATGTTTTTGAAATTGTTACATAAATAAAACAAAACAATCTGAGTTTGCCAAGGCGGGAACTGTGCAGGCAAAAAACTTCTTCTACGGCTAATCGGTGGGCGCAGGGAAAGAAGAGACTGTAACGCGCTGCTGAGCCCGCTCCTTCAACTCTTCGAATGGATGTAACAAAAACGATAGATGCGCGTGCAAAGGCACTTCATCTATCGTTTTTTAACATCCAGAACGAAGGATTTTCATACGCTCCTGCTCTGAATGCATCGCTTATACAGTCTCTTCTTTCCCTGCTTCATCAATTCGGCAGAAACAGTTCCAGTCAGACAGTTCCCGACTCGAAAGCTCAAGTTTAGGGACGTAAGAAAGAGATCTGAAGGATGTTGATTAAGATCTCAAATTTGAAACCTGGACATTGGCAGGTTGCCTCAAGAGCAAAAACGAGAAGTCAAGGGAAGGGTGGAGATTTCCGAAGGAAATACTACCCGACCTTGAGTCCTCGTTTTTGTGGGGTATCATGTATGCGGGCGGCAGCATAATTTTGCTGCCGCCTTGGTCACTAAGAAGACTTTCTGATTTTCCATTTGCTCCACTTTTCGTATTATTCTCCCTCAGTCATTCTTGTTCACTTTGCCAGTTACATTCCGTCTTCATCCAGCTTCTTAATCGCGAGTTTGTGAACCCGGGAACCGTCTGCCGATTGGAACTTTTTCTTCCGATTGGATGTAGCCGGAAAGAAGAGACTGTATAAGCGATGCATTCAGAGCAGGAATCGGATGAAAAGCCTTCGCTCTGTATGTTAAATAACCCCAAATGAGAGTGCCTCTGCACGACCATTTGGGGTTATTGTTACATACATTCGAAGCTTTGAAGGAGTGGGCTCAGCATCGCGTTACAGTCTCTTCTTGCCGGCGCTTACCGATTAGCCAAAAAGTTCTATAACAAAACGGTTCCCGGCTCCACAAACTCAGATTCTCACTCATAGCGCACCATTTCCCGCTTCAGCCGCTGCATGATTTTTTTCTCCAGCCTGGATATATAAGACTGGGAGATTCCCAGCATGTCTGCCACTTCTTTCTGGGTCTTTTCCCGTCCTTCCGGGTTATCCAGCCCAAACCGCATCTTTACAATCAGCTTTTCTCTGTTGGACAGTTTATTCAATGCCCGAATCAGCAGTTTCCGTTCCACTTCACTCTCCAGATCCTTGTAGATCGTATCCTCATCCGTACCGAGAATATCTGACAGCAGAAGTTCATTCCCATCCCAGTCCACGTTCAGGGGTTCGTCAATCGATACTTCAAGCCTGGTTTTGCTGTTCCGGCGCAGATACATTAATATTTCATTTTCAATACATCTTGACGCATAGGTTGCCAGCTTGATCTTTTTCGCAGGATTAAATGTGTTGATGGCCTTGATCAGTCCGATCGTGCCGATGGAAATCAGGTCTTCCACTCCCACGCCTGTATTATCGAATTTTTTCGCAATATAGACTACAAGCCTTAAATTATGCTCGATCAGCGTCTGTTTGGCTTCCTGATCCTTCTCTGTTCCAAGTCTCCGGATCATCTCGCTTTCTTTTTCCCCTTCCAGAGGCGGCGGAAGTACATCTGCGCCCCCTATGTAATGGATTTCTTTTCCGCTCCCGAATATCAGACTCCTGATTTCAGGGATGACCCGCAGTTTCAGGCACTGCGGAACAACTGTCTTGACCATTTTTCTCTCCTCCAACCTATATATTTTCTCTATTTCATCATCCCGCCCTGCACTGTCTATCCATACAGTATTTCCGGATTCAGAATAACGCTGTACTCTCCTCTTTCAGAAAGAACCCCTTCGCCAATTCCAAACAGCGGATGATCAATCCACTGTTCTTCTTCTGTATGAATACACATTTTCCTGATTCGAAATACTTTCATAAGACTTTCTCCCCCGACACATCGATATGGTATGAACCGAACTCCTTTTTTCTGCTCCAGATCACTGCAGATCCGCTGCGCAGTGCCTTCATCGACTATGTTTACCGGATCTCCTGTCAGAAAATCTCTGAGTTCATTTCCCGAATCAATCAGCGCAGGCACAGTCTTTGCACCGAATTCTGTATACAGTGTTACGGATACAATATCATTCTGCCTCCTGAAAATGTGCCCGAAGAATTTCCAGAGACCTGTAAGCAGCAGATATCCGGCTGACGCCAGAAAATAAAACAGGCTGATATACCGCATATGCGCGCGAAACAGATACATTACCCCTCCCATGAAAATTCCCGCCGCATAAAGCATGATCAGCGCTCTGATAAATGCCGCAGGTTTTACGGGGCGCAAAGCTGTCAGGATCATCATTGTATTCACCGCGCAATGATAGAGCAGCTGTTTTGCAAACGCCGGGAGCGGAAGTATAATTACCGCACAGGTCAGGATACTCCCTGTGATACCGCCCGCGAAAATCCAGCCAACAGAGCGGCCGCATTTTAAGATGCGGTTTACGGCAAGCAGGAGCAGACTGTCCACCATAAAATTTTCCAGAAAAAAAACATCTATGTACAGCTCATAGTACATACTTCACCTTCTCCCCTCTGATGCACCAGTCCGGGTTTTATTATAAGTCTGGAACAGTTGGAATTTTGTCAGATGATGACATGTAAGAAAAAATATATTTCGACATGATTGCAGAAAAAAACTCTGTATGGAACCTTTTTCCATACAGAGTTCTCGTTTTCATTCAAGATATGACTCAGACAAAATCCTATTTCTTAAAGAAATCCGGGATCTTAATCTGCTGTTCTTTCACCGTGCTTGAAGGTGTGCGCGGCTGCAGTGTCGGCATTGTGCCGCCCTGAGTTCTTGCAGAAGTTCTGTTCTCATTGTCCAGACGGCTTCTCACCGGTGACTCTCCATTCGGAAGAATGGATCCGACCTTCTGCTGTCCCTCCAGTCTTGCTTTCAGCTTGGATGCGCTTCCGCCTACGTTATGTAAGCCTGTAGCAATAACAGTGATTGTACATTCGTCAGACTTCGTATCGTCATACATAGCACCAAAGATAATGCTTGCGCTCTCTCCTGCCAGCTCCTGTACATAATCAGCTGCATCAGAAGCATCCATAAGTGTGATATCTCCGGATACATTGACAATGACATTGGATGCGCCCTGAATGGTTGTCTCAAGCAGCGGGCTGGCAACAGCCTCTTTGACTGCCTCGAGAGCCTTGTCGTCGCCGCGTCCGGATCCGATACCGATATGAGCGATACCCTTGTCCTTCATAACTGTCTGGATATCCGCAAAGTCGAGGTTGATCAGAGACGGTACATTGATCAGGTCTGTGATACCCTGAATACCCTGCTGCAGAACCTCATCCGCCTTTTTAAGCGCTTCCGGCATGGTTGTGCGTCTGTCAACCACTTCCAGAAGTTTATCATTCGGGATTACGATAATCGTGTCTACATTTTCTTTTAATTTATCAATACCTGTCAGCGCGTTCTGCATCCTTGTCTTGGATTCAAAACGGAACGGTTTTGTAACTACTCCAACAGTCAGAGCGCCCTGCTCCTTTGCAATACGTGCGATTACCGGAGCAGCTCCTGTACCGGTACCGCCGCCCATACCGCAGGTTACGAATACCATGTCCGCACCCTTGAGGGCTGCTGAAATCTCCTCTGAACTCTCTTCTGCTGCTTTCTCTCCAACTTCCGGCTGTGCTCCTGCACCCAGACCCTTTGTCAGTTTCTCACCGATCTGCATCAGTGTCGGTGCTTTACAGAGCTGCAATGCCTGTTTATCTGTATTCACTGCAATAAATTCCACGCCCGCAATCTGCTCGTCGATCATGCGGTTTACAGCGTTATTTCCGCCGCCGCCTACTCCGACAACAATTATTCTTGCGGCCGCTTCCGATTCGTTGGTTTTAATTTCTAACAAGAGTATTTCCTCCTTTGTCGTCTTATTAATTGCTTATACATCCCATATATTGAACGCTACAATTCAATAAGTATATAATATAGTTTTTTTCGCAAATAATCAATAGATTTTTTCCTATTTTTCTGATTTTTTGTAACAATTCAGCCATGGAGCTGTTTGGGAGAGAAAATCATGCTCGCATGATTTTTCGAGCAGGCAGTTCCATGGGGTGAGTGCCTGTATATGAGGAAAACAGCGGCGCAGCCGCAGTAAGCACGTCAGTGCGGTTTTCCGAATGGCACGGCTGAATTGTTACAAATTTTACAATTCAGCCATGGAACTGTCCGACAGATCACTTTACTGTGAAGAAGGAACAAAACGGATCGACTCGGACTCTTCGTCATAGTTTTCAAGATGCAGAGTCCCCGCCGTATCCGGATACAGCTCCGCAAGTTTCTCCAGGATCGGTCCGACCTGACGCAGCTTTATCTCATAATCTCCGCTTCCGAGAATCACTTCCACCACACCGAAATAAAGCTTCACAGTTCCGTCCTCGCAGGACATGCGGTCCGGAGTGAGTCCCAGCTCACTGACATTTGCCGAGACATCAACGATCTTTCCGAAAATGCTGTCATCCTCAACCGGAAGGCTTTTCCCGATCTCCACCTTGTCAGCGTCAAAAGAAAGTCCTTCAACATAAGGAACCCCCTCAATCACTCTTGTTGTCCTCAGCGTTGCAGTGCCGTTTTCGTCAAAATAGAGATAAGCGCCATCATAATCCACATAGCCGGTCATTTCCTTCTCCGTCACTTTTACATGGACAGTCCACGGATTCTTAAGTGAAATATCCATGCTCTCCACCGCGGACGGCAGATCTGCGTCCGTAAAATTATATTTGAATAATACATATAGCGAATTCACAGAAAAACGGTCATTCTGAATCCAGGATGTGATCGTGTTCTCTCCGTAATAGGAGTTTCCTTCCACTTCATACGTCCGTGTCCGGAAAAGGAATACAACCACTGCCGCCAGCACAGCCAGCGCTGCCAGGACCGAAACTATGACCGGCCACAGTTTTCTCTTTCTGTGCTTTTTCTTTTTCATCCGTATGCCTCCTTACCAAGCTGGTTCTTTCACTCTATCACACTTGATACGTTCAGGACAAGTCCCATTTCCAGCAGCAGGAATACAACCGAGGTCCCTCCGTAACTGATAAAGGGAAGTGTAATCCCGGTATTGGGAATGGTATTTGTTACTACCGCAATATTTAAAATCACCTGTATCATCATATGCGCCATGGCTCCGGCAGCGATCAGTGCGCCGAACAGATCCGGTGCCTTCGTGGAGATCACGAAAAATCTCCAGATCAGGACGAGAAAGAGCAGAATGATAATCCCGGCTCCCGCGAGACCCAGCTCTTCGCAGATAATGGAAAATATCATATCATTCTGCGCTTCCGGGAGAAATCCCAGCTTCTGTACGCTGTTGCCCAGTCCTCTTCCAAACAGGCCGCCGCTGCCGATAGCGTAGAGTCCCTGAAGGGTCTGATAGCCTTTCTCATACTGCTCCGGATGACGCCAGATCGCGATCCGCTCCAGGCGGTAGCTCTCCATTGCCAGGAAAACCGCCATAAACGCCGCCCCCGCACTTCCCATCCAGATAAACTGAGAGTATTTCGGACTTGCCACAAACACCAGAACCACAGCGATTCCGAGAATGATGATCGCAGTACTCAGATTGCTCGCTCCAACAAGCGCCACGATCGGAAGAACCGGCAGCATCATGACCGCCAGCGTCCGAAACCGGTGCATCTTCCTGGCGTTTCTGCTGACCAGCCAGGCAAGAAAAAGGATCACCGCCACTTTGGCAAATTCAGAGGGCTGAAAAGAAAGAGGGCCCAAAGACAGCCATCTTTTGGACCCGTTATATTCGTCTCCGAAGAGCATGACCGCAACAGAGAGCGCGATTGCTCCCAGATAGCCCGGAATCGCCAGCGGCGCCCACGTGTGATAATCAATCCGGGCTATGATCACCATTCCGAGAAGTCCGAGAAGCGTGGCGAACCCCTGTTTCTTGAGATAGTACAGGGAGTCATGAAACTTAACTCTTCCGTTATAGGCACTTGTGCTGTAGAGCACAACCAGACCGATCACCACCAGAATCAGCACCACTGCTGCCAGCGTCTCGTCGTACCGTCTCTTCTTTTCAGGACGCTCCAATAAACTCCACTCCCTACAGCTGATTTACAAGTTCTTTGAATTTATCTCCGCGTTCTTCGTAGTTTTTAAACATTCCCCAGCTCGCACACGCAGGAGAAAGAAGCACCGCGTCTCCGGGCTGTGCATATTCCACGCATTTTTCAAATGCCTCTTCAAATGTATCCGCCATTACAATATCCGTAAAGCCGTGTTTTCTGGCCGTCTCGGCGATCTTCTCGCGGGTTGCGCCCAGAAGTACAAGTTTCTTTACTTTTCCGTCAAAAGCCTCAATCCACTCGTCATAGGCGGAATCCTTGTCATACCCGCCGCCGATCAGCACAGTTGGCCGGTTCATTGCCTGTATACCGCGGATTGCCGCATCCGGATTCGTACCCTTGGAATCATTATAGTATGCAACGCCGTTTTTCTCAGCGACATACTCGATTCTGTGTTCCACGCCGGCAAACTCCTTCAGCGTCTTCCGGATCACATCCAGAGGCGTTCCGTAAGCATACGCCATCGCCACTGCCGCCATTGCATTCTCATAATTGTGGGTTCCGAGAATCTGCAGCTCGCTGACATCGCAGACCGGGATCTTTTCATCTATCTCGCAGACAATCGTTGTTCCGTCCAGATATACGCCTCTGTTAAGTTTACGCCGGCTGCTGAAATATAGAACCTGAGCATCCAGCTTTTCTCCGAATTCTCTGAGCACATCATCTTCATAATTCAGCACGCAGAAGTCTTCCGATGTCTGATTTTCCGCGATCCGCTCTTTCGCCGCAATATACGCTTCCATCGTATGATGGCGGTTCAGATGATCCGGAGTAATATTCAGGATTGCACTCACCCTGGGTCGGAAACTATGTACTGTCTCAAGCTGAAAACTGCTCATCTCCGCGACAATCACTGATTCATCCGTTGTCCCCTTTACCACAGACGTATACGGATTTCCGATATTTCCAACTACAAAAACGCTTTCCTTCCAGTTTTTCATAATCTCACCGAGAAGCGCTGTGGTCGTTGTCTTGCCATTCGTTCCCGTGATCGCCAGCACATCGCCTTTTCCCGATACATATGCCAGCTCAATCTCTCCCCATATGGGAATATTTCTGCCGCGCATTTTATCCACAACCGGAAGGTCGGTGGGCACACCCGGGCTCATCACTGTCAGCGCGATATCGTCCAGAAGCTCCTCCGGGAACTCTCCGAGGATAACCTTCACCCCATCCGGTACCCTGCCGCTGATCTCAGAGGCATTCAGTTTTGTATTTCCATCATATAAGACAACGTCTGCCCCCTCGCTCACAAGGAGTCCCGCTGCTGCCTCTCCGCTGATTCCCGCTCCGAAAACCAGTACTTTCTTTCCATTTATATCCATTGTATTACACCCCCATTAGCGCTACCAGGCTCAAAAGCGCTGTGATGACTGAGAATACGGTTACCACTCTTGTCTCAGACCATCCGCAGAGCTCAAAGTGATGGTGAATCGGCGCCATTTTAAAGATTCTCTTTCCGCCGGTTTTCTTAAAATAAGTAACCTGGATAATGACAGACGCCACTTCTACCAGATAAATAAATCCGACAATAATAATAAACAGAGGCATCTGAAGCATGTATGCTGTTCCTGCCACAAAACCTCCCAGCGCAAGGGAACCTGTATCGCCCATAAACACGCTTGCCGGATACACATTGAACAGAAGGAAACCAAGCAAAGCTCCAACAACCGCGCAGGTAATCGGCTCGATTCCGCTGTTTGTTCCTACCGCCACAACAGTAAAGAACGTTGCCACCAGCACGGTGACGCTGGATGCAAGACCGTCCAGGCCATCTGTGAAATTGGTACCGTTCACAGTTCCGATCACAGCGAAAAACAGGACCGGGTATGCCAGCCAGCCGAGATCCAGGTAATAACCGCCCGAAAACGGGACAAGCATGGTAAGCGGTATGTCTGCCACTCTGACAAGATAATACGCGAAAATAAATGTTACAACAATCTGCAGCGCCATCTTCTGCATCGGCATCAGACCATCGGAACGCTTCAGAACTACCTTCAGATAATCGTCAAGGAATCCGATCAGTCCAAACGCAACCGTCAGAAACAGCACAGGAATAATCTTCGGATAATCTCTGATATAGAACAGGGATGTTACAATCACCGACAGGAGAATGATAATCCCTCCCATAGTCGGTGTTCCCGCCTTTTTTAAATGAGACTGTACGCCTTCCACACGCTCGGTCTGTTTCATTTTCAGTTTTCTAAGGAACGGAATAACAACCGGGCCGAGCACAAGGCTGACTGCAAATGATATCAGCACCGGGATTACAATATGACTGCTCATAAATCCACCTCTTCATCTCTTTAGTCTTAAAAAGGGCTGCTGCCCCCTTTTGAATATCTCATTTAGTATAAACCATCACTTAGTTTTTTTCAATCCCGAGATAGGGAAGCACATTATCAAAAATATCCCGCAGGACCGGAGCCGCAATCGTTCCGCCATAATAGACTCCCTGGGGATCATGGATGATGACCATCCCCAGAATGCATGGATCTTCCGCCGGCGCGAATCCAATAAATGATGAAATATATTTGCCGGCACTTCTCGGCAGTGTCTGAGATGTGGCAGTCTTGCCTCCAATTGAATACCCTTCAATGTAGGCGTTTTTCCCCGATCCCTCTGAAACGACGCTTTCCAGGAGCATTCGCATGGTTTCAGACGTCTCCTCAGAGACAATCCCTGTCTCTGTCTCATACTCAAACTCTTCAATCAGATTCCCCTCTCTGTCCTGCACTGCCACCCCCACATGGGGCGTCACCCGGATGCCTCCGTTTATAATCGAACTTACCGTAACCGCCATCTGAATCGGCGTCACCTGAAAGGACTGGCCGAAAGTCATGGTTGCCAGTTCCACTGTTCCGATATCTTCTTTCTGGTGCATAATGGTTCCCGCCTCCCCGGGCAGGTCGACATTCGTCAGTTTCAACAGTCCAAACCGCTCAAAATAATCATAAAACCGTTCAGCCCCCAGTTCCAGTCCGATATCCATGAACACCGGATTGCAGGAATTCTGGATTCCCTGCACAAAAGTCTCCGAACCATGTCCGCCCACTTTGTGACAGCGGATTCTCCTGTCCTCCACAACACGGTAGCCCGGGCAGTAAAACGTATCATCCAGAGACACCGTGCCGGCTTCCAGGCAGGCAGAAGCCGTGATGATCTTAAAAGTTGATCCCGGCTCATAAGTGTCATTAATGCACCGGTTTCTCCACATCTGGTTCAGCTGTTCTTGGAGTTCTTCATCCGTAAGCGCATCCCCATCCACACCGGTATTCAGTTCAAAAGGCTCATTCAGGTTAAATTCAGGCACATTAACCATGGCATAAACTTCCCCGTTCTGCGGATTCATAAGCAGGATCGAAACCGCTTCCGCCTGTTTCTCTTCAAGCACGTTCTCCGCAGCCTGCTGGCAGTAAGCCTGTATATTGTAATCCAGGCTGACCCGAAGTGTTTCGCCTGCCACCGGTTCGATCCGGTCTTCCGCCACACCCTCCAGCTCAATCCCCCTTGCATCCGTCACGGTCAGAATCGTTCCGTTCGTCCCTTTCAGGTATTCCTCATACTTTACTTCCAGCCCGATAATTCCCTGATTATCACCCCCGGTAAATCCAAGAACTCTGGACGCAAGTTCATCATAAGGATAATAGCGCTTGTAATCCTCGTCTACTTTTACCCCCGCCAGATCGTAATTGCGGATCCGGTCTCCGGTTTCCTTGTCCACATTTGTCATGATGCGCTCCATTGAAGAAACCTTCTCCACTTTTTTCCGCACCTCTGCTGTGTCCAGGTCCAGCTCTTCAGACAGAATCCGGATTACCTGTTCCGGATCTTCAACCTGGCTGTGTATTACAGATATGGTGCACACCGTCCTGTTTGTCGCGAGCACCACCCCATTCCTGTCCACAATCTCTCCCCTCGCCGCTTTGATCTCCCGCTCCCTCTCGTGAAGATCTTCCGCCAGTTCCTGATAATATTCCGCGTCAAAAATCATAAGATAAACAAGCCGCCCGATCAGACCGAACAGAATCACCGCCGCGCACAGAAATACAATGAGTATTTTCTTCTTATTGTATGTCTTATTCTTCATAATAAAACAACCCTGCAAAAAGATGTTGATAAAACTTATTACATCTTTTGCAGAGTTATTCGTTTTTTCATCGCCTGCCGCTTCACGCGCAGCGCTTCTATTCTGTTGTCTCTCCAGCGGCCCAGTCATCCAGGTCCGGATCATAACTTTCGTCAACATAGGAGCCATCCGGATTATTATAAGTCTCTTCATAGTTTTCATCATAATCCGTATATTCCGTTGTTCCGAAGTTCTGCCCTTCTGCCTGTGCTGTCTCGCCACTCTCGGCCGTTGTTGTAATTCCCAGATATGGGAATGCTTCTTCCATTATATTCTTGCTCAGTTCCAGTACGAGCGAGCTGTCGTCCTGCGCATCTACATTCGGTTCATCGATCACCACATAGATCACGACTTCCGGGTTCTCCTGAGGTGCATATCCGATGTAGGACAAGAGATAATTGCCATTGCCTCGCGGAAGCTTCTCTGCTGTTCCGGTCTTGGCGCCGATGGAATATCCTTCCGCCTGCGCACGCTGTCCTGTTCCATAATCCATCACAGCTTTCAGGTACTGTTTCATAGTCTCCGACGTCTGCTCTGAAACTGTTTTCCGCAGAAGCACGGGATCTTTTGTCTCAATCACATTTCCGTTCTCATCCTGAATCTGCTTTACAACATGAGGCTCATAATAATAGCCGCCATTGATCAGGGAACAGAACGCGGAAACCATCTGCGTCATCGTAACGTTGAAGTTCTGTCCGAACGAGTTAGTCGCCAGGTCGATTTCCGTCATATTGTCTGCTGTATAGAGCAGACCTGACGTCTCCGCCTCTCCCGGGAGGTCGATGCCCGTATATTCACCGAAACCGAAAATGTGCTGATATCTTGTGAAGTTATCAGCTCCAATTGCCGCTGACATGTCCATCAGGGCAACGTTGCAGGAATTCGCGATCGCGTCCTGGATCGTCTCTGTCCCGTGTCCGTCCCGGTAATGGCATCCGATCTCCGTCCCCAGAACGTCTTTTGATCCTCCGCAGTAGTAAGTTTCACTTCCCGAGAGGGTTCCTGTCTCAAGACCCGCCGCTACTGTAAACGGTTTTGCAGTGGATCCCGGTTCGTAAGCGTCGCTCACACAGAAGTTTCTCCACAGGTCATTCATTGCCGCGACCTGATCTTCGTCAGACATTGCATCCCACTCTTCGTCAGAATACAGAATTGACAGATCCCTCGGATTGTTCAGGTCAAAATTCGGGTAGGATGCTTCCGCAAGGATCTCCCCTGTATTCGGATCCATGATGATCACCGCCGTATTCTTGCTTCCGGGGCTTTCATCATCCGCATGCGCCTGATTGAATTCCAGGATACATCTCTCCACAATATTCTGAAGAGTGACATCAATGGTGGACACGACTGTGTTCCCGTTTTCCGCAGGTTTCACCGTGCGCTCCAGGGAGGAATCAGAGTCAAAATATCCGTATTCTCTTCCGTCCGTTCCGTTCAGAATATCATTATAAGCGCTCTCGATCCCGATCGCCCCCTGATTTCCCTCGTACACAAATCCGACCACATCGCTCGCCATACTGCCGTACGGATAGGTTCTTCTGTAATCATCTTCCAGCCAGATTCCTGCAACGTACGGATAGTTCTCATCATCATTGTCTATCTCCTCGAATTTCTGGGCAGTCTCATAATCAACCTCCTGTGCGAGGATCTGATAATGGCTTTCCGAATTCTCTTCGATCAGATCATCCACAACACTCTCCTCAATGCCGAAACACTCTTTGAGAACATCTTTTGTTGCCTGAATGTAATCCGGAACCTCTTCACCTTCCTGTGCGGCTTCTTTCGCCGCCTTATCCTTCTCAAGAAGAACCGCGACATCCAGAATCACATTGTACACACGCTCACTCGTTGCAATCTTCGTTCCGTTTCTGTCCACAATGTCGCCCCGTTTGTAGGCGATTGTCCTGCTGTCATAATTTTGCTGATCCAGGACTACCTTCGTATAACTGCTCCCCCTTGTCACGTTGATTATCGTGATTCTTCCTATAAGAACAACAAAAACCAGTATCACTGCCATAAACAGCATTACCAGTTTTCGTTGCATCCTGATTGGAAATTTCCTTGTCAGAAATTCAAATCTGCTTTTTTTTCTTTTTCTTCCAGCCATATTTCTAATCCTTACTCTGATACGCTGCCCGATCCGGCAAGCACTCCGCTTTCAGGGATATCACTGTACTGCTTTACGTACTCTCCGGCAGGCTGCTCATATTCCACTACTGTACCCTGCGCAGCATAGACCATCCCCATCTCATTCATCGCCCGGTCGCGCACCGTCTCCAAATTCACAGAATCCGCAGCCGCGTTGTATGCGGTTTCATTCTCTTCCGTCAGCTGGGCAAGTTCTTCCTGCATGGCTGTCACGTTCTCAGACCTGCTTACCACATCGGACTGCAGGCGCAGATACAGCATACATACCAGAACCGCACCTATGGCGGCAACAGCAAGGAACACAGCATATGCAGGACTGATCCTCATTGCGCGGTTTCTGTTCCTGATCACCTGACGGCTCGCCCGTTTTGTCTCTTTCGGACGCGCCTTCGGCGCTCTCCCCGGAAGAGGTTCCGCCTGGCGTACGGCATTTCCATACACATAGACCTGAGCCTGGCTGTTTCCCCTGTAGCCATTGCTTCTGTTGTTGCGTATATACCTTGATGCCATAACGAATGCCCCTTTCCTGGTTATTTCTGCCCCGTCGGGATCTCCCCTTCCCGCGGAACATATATTTTCACTACTCCCTGATATTATGCCCGTTCAAATATTCTTAATTTCGCACTCTTTGAACGGCTGTTGGATTCCATTTCCTCCTCGGACGGAAGAATCGGTTTCCGTGTAATCACTTTCCCCTTTGATACTTTCCCACAGACACAAACCGGAAAGTGACTCGGACAGGTACATGGGTTCTCGTTTTTCCGGAACGCACTCTTCACAATCCTGTCCTCCAGCGAATGAAACGTTATGATACATATCCGTCCCCCTGGATTCAACATGTCAATCATCTCATCCAGCGAATCTCTCAGCACGTCAAGCTCATGATTCAGTTCAATACGGATCGCCTGAAAGGTCCTCTTCGAAGGATGTCCCGATGCCTTCCGTATTTTCATCGGTATAGCGTGCCTGATAATCTCATTCAGCTGTTCTGTTGTCTCGATCGGCGCTTTACTCCGCTCCGCTGCGATGTGTTTCGCAATGTTTTTTGCGAACTTATCCTCACCGTAGTCACGGATCACACGATAAAGCTCCGCCTCGCTGTAGTTATTGACAATATCCTTTGCCGTCATCTTCTGCCTCTGGTCCATCCTCATATCGAGTGGCGCGTCTGCGCGGTAGGAAAATCCCCTCTCCGCAGTATCGAGCTGATAGGATGATACCCCGAGATCGATAACGATCCCATCGACTTTGTCAATCCCTATTTCATGGAGCCGCGGCTTCATATCACGGTAATTGCTCCGTATTATCGTGACCTTCTCCCCGAAGCCTTCCAGTCTTTTCCCTGCCGCTTCAATGGCGGCAGCATCCTGGTCTATACCTATAAATCTCCCCTGTTCACCGAGCTGGCTGCAGACTTCATATGCATGTCCGCCTCCCCCCAGCGTGGCATCCACATAGATGCCGTCCGGTTTTATGTTTAGCCCGTCCACTGTCTCATGCAGCAGAACTGATGTGTGATTGAATGCCATTGTGCGCCTCCTGTCAGATTCTGATTCCTATGGACTCCATGCGTTCTGCGATTGCGTCAAGGTCTTCCTCGCTGACCTGACTGCGCTCCTCCCAGAGTGCCTTATCCCAGATCTCGACACGATCCTGTACACCCACCAGAACAACATCCTTCTCCAGATGAGCCGCTTTTCTGAGTGACGGCGGGACAAGAACTCTCCCCTGTTTGTCGAAGCTGCCCTCAGATGCGCTTCCGAAGAAATAGCGCTTGAAAATTCTGGCATCCTTATTCATCCGTGGCAGGGTTTCAAGCTCGGCAACAAATTTGTTCCATTCTTCCATGGAGTAGACGAAGAGACAGCCTTCCAGACCGTTACAAATGACAAAACTGTCACCCAGATCATCCCTGAGCTTAGCCGGGATGATGAGTCTTCCCTTTTCATCAATGCTATGGTTAAACTCTCCTAGTAACATCCGGAATCCTTTCTCTTTTAGTGAGCCTCCACATCGCTCCCCACTTTATACCACTATCCACCACTCTCTACCACTTGACTCCATTCTAAACCACGCGCCCCCCTTTTTCAACCCCTTTTTTTGATTTTTTTGTGACTGTTTCCGTACTGCGCACGGCATGTTCGAGCCTGTTTTTGGGCAAAAAAAGAACATGTAGGGTGTGGGGTTTTCCCACGCTCTACATGTTGTGTTTTTACTCAATTTCTGTTGCTATTCTGTCGTTGTGGACATATTATTGAGGTAGTTCGTGACCGCATCGTAATTCACTTCCGCCACCACTCTCTCTTTTCCGGACTCGTATATATCAAAAGCAGAATACCCCAACCATCCCACAAGTGCGATCGCCACTACGGCAAGTATCAACTTGCGGACAATTCCCATCGCTTTCTGTTTGCGCATGATCTGCTTTCTGTTCGCTTTTTCCTGTTTATAACGGTCAACCTTTTCCTGACTCATCTTTCCAAGCTCCTTTCAATCAAACAGCGTTTTTAAACACTATTGACAGTTTATCACAATCCCGGTCATATCACAACAATTATTCCCCCGTCATTTGCATACATTGTACTGATTCCGGCAGTATCCACAATAAAACTGGAGCTGACCCGTATTTTATCCAGAAGCATCCGCTCCACTTCCCGCGCTCTCTCCGGACAGTTGCAGTGGGCAATGCCCAGAACCTTTCCTTCAGCCCTCTTTGTTTCTCTTGCAATCTGCTCTACCATCTTCGCCAGCGCTCGCTTCATGCCTCTCGCCTGACCGAGCTGGCAGATCGTCCCTTCCGGAGTGGATCCCATCACAGGCTTTATGTTCAGGGCGCTTGCCACAATGGATTTGATTCCTGTCAGTCTTCCATTCTTTCGGAGCGTATCCAGATTCTCAAGAACAAAATACGTATGCTGGTCTTCGATATAGGCTTCTACCTGCTCCACCACTTCTTCAAAATCAAGTCCAGCCTCCTCGCACTCACGGATCTTCATCGCGATCAGAGTCTCTCCAACGGAAGCAGACCGGGAATTGAACACATGGATCTTCTTCTCGCCCGCCGAATGTTCCTCTCCCCACAGTTTTCTTCCAAGCTCCGCGCTGTTATAGGACCCGCTCAGCTCAGATGACAGAGTTACTATATATACTCTTTTCTCTTCTCCATTACACAGTTCCATATATTTTTCAGGTGACGGACAGGATGACTTCGGACATTCCGGGCTGGCAGCGACACGACGCAGGAAATCCGCCTGATCGAACGTCTCATCGTCCACTATCGTATCCCCATCAACCTGCATGCTGAGAGATGCAGTCTCATAAATTCCGCTTTCCTTCATCTTATAAGTCAGCTCTCCGCAGCTGTCCACGATAATTTTATAATTCATAAAAAAGCCCTCCCGAACCGTAAAGTATATTTCAGGCATCTACTGCATGTAGTTTTCAATACCAGATTAAAATATACCACACATTGGTTCAGAAGGGAAGTAGTTTCCTATGAAATTTTCGCGAATCATTCCTCACTGCTCTCCCGCAGTCTTATTCGCCTTCCAGTTTTATCCTCCGGGATATTCCAAGCGCGATCCCCATTTCGATCATGAGGAACAGAATCGCCGTTCCCCCGTAACTGATAAACGGCAGCGTAATTCCCGTTGTGGGAAGAAGACCTGTTACAACAGCGATATTCAACATGACCTGAAGAGCAATATGCGCAAAGATTCCGGTTGCGATCAGCGATCCGTACAGATCCGGCGCGTTTTTCGCAATGAACATCAGCCGGTAGAGCAGGATGCCGAAAAGCACAAGGATCAGGATAGCGCCGAACACTCCCAGTTCCTCACAGATCACAACAAGGATCATATCATTCTGAGCCTCCGGTATAACGCCCAGCTTCTGAGTGCTGTTTCCCAGACCTTTCCCGAAGAATCCCCCGCTTCCGATGGCGTAAAGCCCCTGCATAACCTGGAAACTTCCGTCAGCCGCAGTCGCCTCCGGATTCAGCCAGGACAGAATTCGCTGGATACGGAAATTATCACTGTTGGCCGCAATGATGGAAAGAGCCGCGATTCCGACCACCGCGATTGCCGCCAGGGAAACCAGAGCGATCAAAAACGGCTTCGTCTGCGGATGGATCACGAAGATCAGAATACAGGTAATCGACATAACAATGATCGCAGTACTCAGGTTATCTGTCAGCACATAAACGCCAAGGGCTGCTATCACTCCCAGAGCAAACACCCGGATCATGCCTTCCTTTGTGTACGCTTTTTTCCCAAGTCTGCACAATTCATATGAAATAAACAGGATCACCGCAATCTTTGTGATCTCCGCAGGCTGCAGCGTCTGACCGCCCGGAAGGCCGATCCACCTCCTGGCGCCGTTGATCGTCACGCCCAGCGGCGTCTGAACAAGTGCCATAAGGACCATGGAAATCACAAATATTTCAACCGCAAATGCTCCATATATATGATAGTCAATCCTGGAAACTATCAGCATCACCACGAATCCGACCACGCCAATCAGCGCCTGCCTTGTAAAGTAATACAGATCATTGCCGAAATCAGCCTGCGCTTCATACGCGCTTGTACTGTACAGCATGACAAGCCCGAAGCACATGAGGAATATGATGACGAGCAGCATGTCATAATCAAAATACTGTACCTTTGCCGCCGGTTTTCTCCGCAGTCTGACAATCAGGCTGCCGAGATCGCTGCGCCTGGCCCTTGCCGGCCGTGCCGCTGCGCCGTTCTGAGCCCGCACCGGAGCCTGTACTACTTTTCTTCTTCGCTCCACAGATCTCTGATACCCCTCATAGCCTGCACGGACATAGCCGGATCCCCCACTGTTCCCCACCGGGCGCATAGGCTGAGTATCACCCAGGTTTCCTGATTTCCTGATTTTCTTTTTCTGGTTCCGCCGCTGAATCGGACGTACCGTTCTGCTTCTCATATTACATCACCTGTCTTGCGTTCATCGCCGGATGCATCGGTTTCCCATGTTCAAAAAACCTGTCATACCATACAAGGAAAATATAGACTGTCCAGATTTTACGGCTGTCGTCAGTTTTTTCATTTGTATTTTTCCCTGCTTTATGATCATCCAGCATCTTAATCAACATATCTGTATTGAAAAATTTCTTTGCAGCGGCAGACGAAAACATGGCTCTGACTCTGTTGTAATATTTATCCTCCCGCAGCCATACACGGATCGGGATCGGGAATCCCAGTTTCTTCTTCTCAGCTGTCTTGCTCCTGATACTCCGCTCCGCGGCAGCACGGAGCGCCACCTTTGTCTTTGGAGCCCGGACTTTATAATTAAGCGGAAGTGTCTCCGCCAGCTCCAGAACCTTCTTATCCAGGAACGGGACACGGACCTCCAGAGAGTTTGCCATTCCCATCTTATCGCCTTTCATAAGTATATCATGAACAAGCCATAAATGCAGGTCAACATACTGCATTTTTGTAACCGGATCTTTTCCTTTCACCCTGTCGTAAAGCGGGCGCGTCACTTTCTGAATTCCCGGCTTACAACCGTTCTTCAGGATCTTGTTCGCCTCACGTTCTGTGAAGATATTCGTGGCATTGGCAAAATAGCGTTCTTCCAGTGTCTTTCCGTGCCGCATGAGGAAGCCCCTCCCCTTCATGCCGCGCGGCATACAGTACTCTGCGAATTTTCCCAGCACTCTGCGGATCCCCATCGGGATTTTGTTAAACCCGGTATGTTCCAGCGGCTCACAATAAATATTATATCCGCCGAACAGCTCGTCTGATCCCTCTCCGGAAAGCACAACCTTTACTTTCTTCGCTGCTTCCTCGCTCAGGAAATACAGAGCGATCGCGGCCGGATCCGCAACCGGTTCATCCATGTAATACTGAATATCGGAAAGTTTATCCCAGTACTCTTCCGGCGTAATCACCTTGGCATCATTCTGCATGTTAATGCTTGCAGCGAACTCTTTCGCATCCTGAATCTCACTGTATTTTCCCTCATCGAAACCGACCGTAAATGTGCGGTCCACCTGGCCAAGATAGGTCAGATAGCTGGAATCCACACCGCTGGAAAGGTAGGATGCCACCTCGACGTCACTGATTTTGTGCTTCTCCACGGATTCCTTCATAACAGCTTCCACATCATCTACCACTTCCTCAAAGCTCTTCCTGCAGTCTCCCGTAAAATTGGGCTCAAAGTAGCGGGTAATCTCCATTTTGCCGTTTTCGTATGTGAAACAATGTCCCGGCTGAAGGCAGAACACACCTTTGAAAAACGTCTCATTTGTCGGAACGAACTGGAACGACAGATAATTGCCGAGCGCGTCTTCATTAAAAATCTTGTCAAACTTCGGATGCTCCATAAACGCCTTGATCTCGGAAGCAAACATGAGTGTGCCGTTCATCTCGGCGTAATACAGCGGCTTGATCCCGAAAATGTCCCTTGCCACAAAGAGTTTCTTCTTCTTCGTATCCCAGATCGCAAATGCGTACATGCCGCGGAGCCTGTCTACAAGACGCTCGCCCCACTGCTCGTATCCGTGGATCAGTGTCTCAGAATCCGTATTAGACACAAACACATGCCCCTCTTTCACCAGTTCTTCCTTCAGTTCCTGATAATTATAGATCTCTCCGTTGAAGACAAGCACCATGCTCCGGTCCTCATTGTAAAGCGGCTGATCGCCGACTGCTGAGAGGTCAATAATACTGAGCCGTCTGAAACCAAGGGCTGCATCGTCATCTATATACTTTCCTTCACTGTCAGGCCCACGGTGAACGATCGTATTCATCATATTCACCAGTACCTGTTCCCGGTTCTCCGTATCACCGACAAAACCTACGAATCCACACATATTCCTATCTCCTTTTCATATCTGCGCAAATAATAGATAAGGAATCAGTTCCGGTAAGCCATTTTACCTGTTCTGATCCCTTAATGTAATTCAATGCCTCTGATAAATTCTGCATCAATCGGGGTAACAGGATTCGAACCTGCGACCTCACGGCCCCCAGCCGTGCGCTCTAACCAAACTGAGCCATACCCCGCTGACTAATACATTATATATAATTTGATAAGAATTGTAAAGGAATTTTTTCAAATGCCGTCGGCATAACGCATCCTGCCTCGCTTTTTCTGCACGTTATCTTTATTCACCTCTTCCCTGCCGTTTCCATACTTTAATATTGAATCATTGAATATTCCAACCATGAAAGGAGACGCCTGAATATGACAAATTGTCAGTATAATATGCGCTATGCGCGCCGGCCGATGACAAACACGCCTTCCTCCGCCCCGCAGTGCGGCTGCCAGATGGAAGGCTGCCCGGATACCACGGATCACTTCCCGGAAAATATGCCTGTCGCAATGGCTTACGTGCCATGGCAGAAGTGGAAAGATCTCTATGAACCATGTAAAGCACTGGAGTGCGGAACACTCTTCAGCAAACTGGATAAACCGTTTCTCGGGAAAGGGGGCAGACGCAGGTGAACAACATGAACAGCAGCGGGCGCAGCGCAATGAACCAGACCGCCTGCCGTAATATGAACCGCAGACAGCTTATGGACCATATCAATCAGGTCAGCTTCGCCGTAGATGAGGCAAAACTCTATCTCGATACTCATCCCTGCGATACGGAAGCACTGGCTTATTTCCGGGAAATGAGCGGTCATCGCAATCGTTCCCTGAAAGAATACGCAGAAACTTACGGACCATTAACGATCGACACGGCTTCAGTTTCCTGCGAAGAGTACTGGAACTGGATCAACGAACCGTGGCCCTGGCAGGAAGGAGGATGCTGATTTATGTGGAATTATGAAAAACGACTTCAATACCCGATAAAAATCACACAGACCAACCCGAAAATCGCACAGATCATCATCTCGCAGTTCGGCGGCCCGGACGGCGAACTGGCCGCTTCCATGAGATATCTGTCTCAGAGATATACAATGCCCTATAAAGAAGTGACTGGGACGCTGACCGATATCGGAACGGAGGAACTCGCCCACATGGAAATGATATGCGCGATCATCTACCAGCTCACCAAAGATCTTTCCCCTGAAGAGATCGAGCGCTCCGGGTTCGCTCCGTACTATGTGGATCACACACTGGCTCTCTGGCCCCAGGCTGCCAGCGGCATGCCATGGACAGCAACTGTCTTCCAGTCAAAGGGCGATCCGATCACGGATCTCCACGAAGATCTGGCCGCAGAACAGAAAGCGCGCACCACATATGACAACATCCTCCGGCTTATAAAAGATCCGGAAGTCTGCGATCCTATCCGTTTCCTGCGCCAGAGAGAGATCGTACACTATCAGAGATTCGGCGAAAGCCTCCGGATCGTCCAGGAAAAACTGGACAGCAGAAACTTCTATGCATTCAATCCGGAATTTGACAAGTAATATTAATCAATAGAAAGAAGCCTCCGTATTCATACAAATACAGGAGGCTTCGCTATTCCTTCATATACTCTATTCAGTTCTTTAATTACCCAAAAACATTCTCACACTTACAGATCGAAGATCTTATTTCAACGTCACATCAATCGTTGATTCTTCATACTCTCCGTTCGTCTGCGGAATCTGTATTGTCAGTGTGACTGTCTCGCCTTTTGCGTAATATGCGAGCTGCTGCTGAAGGGCGTCCATACTGTCAACCGTAGTTCCATTGATTCCCGTGATAATGCATCCGCGCGTCATTCCCGCTTCTTCCGCACCGCCGCCTGATGTCACCTCTGTCACATATACGCCCGCCGGCATATCAATCTCCTGGGAGAACGCGTCCGAAACACTGATTCCCGTGATACCGATCATGCCGCGGTCTGCTTCGTCAACACGTGTTTTTGTCTCCTGGCTCATCAGGCTCTGGATCAGATCTGAGACGTCGCTGATCGGTATTGCGTAACCGATACCTTCTACACTGTCTCCAATCAGCTTCGCAGAGTTAATTCCGATCACCTCACCGTTTATATTGACAAGAGCTCCGCCGCTGTTTCCTTCATTAATTGCAGCGTCTGTCTGAATCAGTTTTGCGCCGCTTTCCTGAGTCTCTCCAGTCTGGCTGTTTGTTGTGGACACCTGACGGTCAAGCGCGCTGATCACACCTGTTGTTACAGACTGTCCATACCCGAGGGCATTTCCGATTGCAATCGCCGGCTCACCGACTTTCAATGTTGTAGAATCACCTAATGTTGCTACCGAGATCTGTTCCATTGTATCCGCTGATACAGATTCCACCGGAACCGCGATCACCGCAACATCATAAGTAGAATCCGTGCCTTTGATATTAGCTTCCACGCTGCTCTCATCATTAAATGTAACCGTCAGCGTATCGCTGCCTTCAACCACATGGTTGTTTGTAACGATCATAAGTTCCGTATCTGTCTGTCCGATGATAATTCCAGTGCCGGCTCCTTCGCTCGTCCGCTCGTAAGTGCCGCCGAAAAAGTTCTGCACTTCTTCCACAGACATACTGGTAATAGACACTATGGACGGCATTACTTTATCTACCACATCAGACACATCCGATGTCACAACACTGGATGATCTTGACAGCGAAGTTCCACTGCTCACACGGTCCGAGGAAGCTTCAGTAGTTTCCTGTGAATCGTCAAGTCCCAGTATCCTGCTTCCGATAATATTCGAAGTAAGAAACACCGCGCTGGACACAACTCCGAAAAGCACTGCGAATCCCACAACCGCGACCGCTTTCGGAAATCCTTTCTTTGGTTTCCTTTCATCACGAGAAGGATCTGTTCCGGAGGATCCTCCACCATACTGCCCGTACGGTCCGTTATTTCCATTATACTGATAATTCCCATCAGGATTATAATAATTATATCGATTATCCATACGATTACCTGCTTTCTGCTTTTATGTTCATATCATAACCGCCTATTGTGATAAATCTGTGTTCAATCAATTAATAATCGTTGAAAAAGGAGACGGCCGCTATCAGAGGGAGAATCTTCTCCTCCCATATCTCAGTCACCGTCTCCTTCTGCATGTTTCTGCCGGATTACTTAAAGATCTACAAAGTCAATGTCATAGCCGTCCTTATCGGAATCTCTTTTTTTACCATTCCGGTCAGACGATTCATATTCATCATCATCGTAATCATCATAGTCATCATCGTCATAGTCGTCGTCATAATCGTCATCATAATCATCATCGTAGTCGTCATCGTCATAATCATCGTAGTTCTCTTCTTTTTCCTGCTTCTTTGATGATTTTTTGTCCGCCTTTTTATCAGGCTTCTGCTCTTCTTCCTCAGCTTCAAAAGGAATATCATATTCATCATACAGATCATCCAGCTCCTGATTGCGGTGAATCAGTTTCACTCCAAAGATGATCATGAGAATCAGAAGAAGTACGATAATAATAATCGCAACAATCAGAACCATAAGAATATGGCTGCTGATAAACTCACCCAAAGCACCTGGAAGAGCTGCTCCCGTTGTCTCCTCTTCTGTCTGAGCAGGAACCTCAAAGTGCTGGTATGTCTGATCTTCCGTATCATACTGGAACAGTTCATTTGCACCTGTTCTTGTGTTCAGCGCGTAAATCACATAATATCTCTCGTCAGCCGGATCTGCCCATGCCGGATACTGCTGTTCCTGCACCGTCAGTTCTACCTGCTGGTAGTTTTCCGGAAGACTTACGGCCTCGGTATCATTCAGCGGAATAATCGATGTTGTTTCAGAAATTGTAAGCTCTACAAACGGAGAGAAAGTGGCATTCTCCGAATTATAAAGGAAGAAGCTTCCCGCACCGGATGCATCCACCAGATATCCAAGATAAACACCTGCTTCGTTTGCAACGAATTTTCTGTCAGCGCCATTGAATGTCAATGTTGTCTCTGAAAAACCTGCCGGTATGTCCGCTGTAGTAAATGCCTCAGAAAAATTATAATCCGTTCCATTCACAGTAACTACAATATCTGTTGTCTCGCCTGCCGCAGTCCCTGTCGTCTCGCCTGCGCCTGTCGGCTCTACAGAAGTTGTGCCATCGGCTGCCGCTTCAATCGTAACCGCTGAAGATCCCTGCTCCAGATTCAGCGTCTCACCGGAAGCAACCGATGCTGTACTGCTGTTGACTGTAATGGATGTGCTTCCCGCAAGAAGCGCCCGGAACTGCATTGTCGCACGCAGCTCTGCACTGCTTCCGCTTCCGGTATAGGTAAGATTTCCTGAACCGTCTGCTGTAAATCCATCTCCGCTTACAAACTCAAGTGAAGCAGTATCATAACTCATCGTTACATTTACATCGCCTACCGCCTGACCGTCACTGCTCTGCACAACAAGATCAACACTTACGTTTTCTCCTACCTGTGTGGACGGATCCGAAAACATCAGTACACCGTCAGCCGCGAATGCAACACTGCCGAACATCGGCACCATGAGGCATACCGCAAGGATCAGTCCCGCTAGCTTCTTGAATGATTTCATATAATTACCTCTTTTAAAAATTATTTCTCCCAGCCGTTTCATTTTACGACCAATACACCTTTTCATCATACACTTTTTATGTCAAAAAGTCCAGAATATTGGCAACTTTTACACATTTGCCATTCAATATTCTCCTGACGGACCTGCATAGGACGGATCAGCCGGCGCATCGCCGCCTCCATCCACATACCCCGGATCATAGTTTTCCCCGGATGAGCCGTCATCATACCCTCCGGAGCTGTCTTCGTAATAACCGCTGCCATCGTCATAGGAGCCGCTGCCGTCATCGTAGGAACCGCTGCCGTCGTCATAATAACCGCTGCCATCATCGTAATAGCCGCTGCCATCGTCATAGGAACCGCTTCCGTCATCATAATAACCGCTTCCGTCATCATAAGTCTCTGTTGCGGAAGAGCTGCCGGCAGAATTCGCCGTGTATATAATGTTGCTGTTGACAGTCTGTACAGTAGATGACGGAGTATAATCCGCAGTTCCGTACAGGAACTCATGCAGCTGTGTTACATTTGACACAAGATCGTCCGGGATAACCACACTTCCAATCTCCGGAAGTGTATCCGTGTAATTATCCATCGGGAATCCCAGATTTTCTCCAAGAACATACTCACTGTATGCCGTCGCATAGGTCAGGATCTCCTGGAGCGTGAAACTGGTTGATACCTGAGGAAATACCTTATCTATAATTTCATTGAGAGTTGCCAGGTCAGCCGATTTTGCTTTCTCAAACATCTTTTCAACAACAAGCCTCTGCCGCTCTGTCCTTGTAAAATCACCGCCTGCAGTGGATCGGATACGGGCATAGGTTGTAGCCTGCGTCCCGTCCAGAAGCTGCAGTCCGCTCTGCGTCAGGAAATGAGCTTCCTTTCCCGCTGAATCAGCAGTTTCCTGAAGGAATTCGTTCAGGTACTGAACTTCTTCCTCAGTGACATCAATTTCCACTCCGCCGAGCAGATCAATCGCATCTGCAATCGCGCCGAAATCAACAGTCACATAATCCTGAATATCAAGATCCAGATTCATATTCAGCATATTAATCGCAAGGATCGGACCGCCATAGCTGTACGCCGCGTTGCATTTCTGATATGTACCCTCTGAGAGATCAAGGAGCGTATCCCTGTAGACTGATACCATCTTAATCTCTTTCGTTTCATTATTAAGGCTGGCAATGATAATACAGTCTGTTCTGTTTCCTTCGCCGAGATTTCCATCACGGGAATCTACACCAAAAAGAGCAATATTAGTATACCCTTCTCCAAGATCAAGACTGGCCTTCTGCTCACGTACCTCCTGATTAATAATCAGGTCTTCCGCCCGGATTTCCTGAGTATCGATCTTGTTCCATTGAGCAAATACATAAGCAGTTCCTGCTCCCACCAGGCAGATAAACACACCGGCGAGACAGACCATCACCCGCTGCCACATTTTCATTCTGGTAAACCAATTGCCCTTTTTCCTTCTGACGCGCCGTTTCTGTTGGACGCCCGCGCGTTTCCGACCGCGCCTTCTTACATTTTTTGACATGACAATCCCCTATATGACACTTTTTTTATACTTTTACAATATTACAACATACCGATAGGAGATTCAAGTCCATTTTTCTACATCATCTTGTGTTTTCCTACAATTATCTCGTCTGTTTTTCCTCGTCCGCCCTGCTTTCCTTCAAAAAACTCTTCGCGTCTTTCAAGAAGCTTGCCGTTATAAGAACAATAACCGCTGCAATCGGGAACGCCGCGATGATACTGACCGACTGCAGATTGCTCATGGAGCTCTCGGAAAATACAAGCGCTATCGGCAGAAGGATGAGCAGAATACACCACATCAGCTGCATCAGTTTATGTGGAGCTTCATTCTCTCCCAGGCGATGATAGCTGTAGCAGGAGCCAATCAGCGCAATCGAATCAAATGATGTGGCATAAAAAGCGATCATTGTAATAAGAAGAAGCACAAGCACAAGCGGAGCGCACGGCAGTGTGCGGATAATCGCGATAATCACATCATACAGATTTCCTTCCTGCTGATACATGGCGATAAAATCTGCTGTTCCGGACACCTGCTGCCCCAGAGAATAATTGCCAAGCACAATGAAACTCACAACCGTAGAGCCGACGCCGAACACATAGCCTCCCAGAATCGTCTGCCGCACTGTCCTGCCCCGCGAGATATTTCCTATAAAAAACGGAGCCGCCACACACCATACCATCCAGTATGCCCAGTAGAAAATCGTCCAGTTCTGTGGAAATGACGTTGTTCTCTGAGGATCTGTAAAAGTTGCCAGTTCAAAAAAATTCTGCACCATTCTTCCGATCGCTGAGAAGCCTGTTTCGATAATATATTTTGTCTCGCCGCCAAACAGAAGGACAAAAGCAAGCAACGCAAAAAACAAATACACGCAGGATTTTGCCAGTATACTGATTCCTTTGAATCCGTGAAGCAGCGAATACGTGTATACAATACATGTGATAACCAGAATTATGATCGTAAGAACTCTTGAATCAATATTTGTATGGAAGAGTTCATTGATCGCTTCTGACATCAGCGGCGTGGCAAGACTGAATGTAGTCGCAGTTCCTGCCAGCAGCGCAAACACTGCCAGAAGATCAATCAGCCGCCCCAGAATCCCATCCGTATGTCTGCCCAGAACAGGCCTGCAGGCTTCCGAATACTTCTGCCGCTCTCTTCTGCGCACATGCAGCATGAATCCGAATGCAACCGCAAGTACCAGATAGAATCCCCACGGGATCATGCTCCAGTGAAAGATCGGATATACACTTGCCCAGTCCTGTATGCTTCCAAGTTCTGCGATATGAGGATCCGACGCATAGAGTATCCACTCGGAAAAAGAATAAAACAGAATATCCGCCGCAAGCCCTGCGGTAAACATCATAGACCCCCATGTGAAAAAGGAATACTTTGGTTTCTCATTCTGATTTCCAAGCACGATATTCCCGTATTTCGATCCGGCTATAAAGATGGACAACAGAAAAATTCCAAGCCCGATCAGCAGATAATAGGTGCCAAATGTATCCCCCAGGAAAAACCGAATCTTCTCTACGACTTCATTCGACCGCTCCGGCATACAAAAAAACA
This sequence comes from Candidatus Mediterraneibacter vanvlietii, assembly GCA_019113645.1. Lineage (GTDB taxonomy): Bacteria > Bacillota > Clostridia > Lachnospirales > Lachnospiraceae > Mediterraneibacter > Mediterraneibacter vanvlietii. Next base: position 56,736 of record DXGZ01000048.1, read on the forward strand.
GTACGCAGAGCAGCACGATCAGGGTTAACGGCACAAGGGTAATCATCCAGTCTATTTTTTTACGTTCAGTGTTCTGAGATAGTTTCTGATCCATGTTCTCTTCCTCCTACAGATATTTTTGATAGCTCTTATCGATTGCTGCCAGCTCAGACAGGCTGTCAATCTCAACAATATCTCCTGCTTTCATCTCCATAATTCCCAGCTGATAATCCTCAGGGTGACAGAATAACGCCACATCATCCCAGTAAATCTGATGGTTTTTCTTTACTTCAAACTCATATTCCAGATGGGCCTTCAGACGTCTCCCGTCCTCTGCTGTCCAGCGCGACACACTGTACAGCTGCCAGCCGGATTCTCCTCCCGTACGGCTGCATGAACTCACAACTCCATCTTCCACTTCCAGCAGCCATTCATCCGTATGCTGATCCGTCCAGATACAGTTATAGCCCGATCTCTCAAATTCCGGTCTGAGAATATCCGCATTATATATGATCTGGTCTCCATCCAGTATTATCGTGTTTTCCAGAAAGTTCCTTGCCACATAAAGAGAAGAGATATTATTGCACCTGTCATAATAAGGATTATCCAAAACTTTCAGCCCTTCATAATCACTCTCAAGCTCGTAAAATCTTTCTTTTAAATATCCCGCAACCACATAAATTCTGTAAATACCATTCTGATGCAGGGTCTGTATCACTGTATCAATCATCCGGACTCCATTTACACGAATCAATGGTTTTGGAGTCTCCAATGTAACCGGCCTCATCCGCTGTCCGATTCCGGCAGCCATTATAACCGCCTGTTCTACTCTATGCATTCTCTTTTCCTCGTTTCCTGTTCCTGTTTTCATCTTCCACTCTGATGCGTTCTCTTTCTTCACATTCTTGAGGAAGCGATTTTATAAAACTCTTTTGCGTAACGGTATTGTCTCAATGAATATTCTCCGAAATCCACTCCCAGATTCCTCTTATATTCGCACCAGTTGCTCCACAGCAGGCCGCATACCGACACATAACAGTATATTTTCGTTCTGACTTCCTCCGGACAATTTCCCCGGAAATAAATATCAATGAGTCTGTCTATCTGTTCCCTGCTGTAAAAAGAATAAATGCTGAACATCGCCAGATCCACATGGGGGTCCTGCATCCCCGCATACTCCCAGTCTATCAGCCGTATTTCCTCTTCTCCGTTCTGATCTGCTGCAAACAGAAAATTATCAGGGACAGCATCTATATGGGTCAGTGTCTCTGTCTTCTCCTGCCCGTCGATGTATTCCTTCAGAGAGAGCACCTTGTCTTTCGTGTCTTTATAGTCTTTGTACGCTGAGGATTTTCCTTCCCACAGACTCTCATAGAATTCCATCTGGCCGAACAGATCAAATCTGTGATCCACTCTCAGCCCCATCCCATGGAACTCCCGCAGTTTGCCCATGCACTTCTCCACATCTTCCATATCCAGAGGGTCACACACACGCGCGCGATTCAAAAACTCCGTAATTTTATATCCATTCTCCGGGTTTATATAGACAATATCATCACAGATGCGCCTGCTTTTAATCACATCATATACCTGAGCTTCCCTTTTCCGGTCTATCAGGCGGTCTGTTCCTTCCCCGGGAATACGCATAATATATTTTTTGTCACGGCAGTCAAAGAGAAATGATCTGTTTGTCATCCCCTTTTTCAGAATTGTAATATTCACAATCTCGTCAATCGAACACTGCAGCGCAGACGCAGCTGTCTCAATCGCGTCCGACTTCAGCTGATTCGAATTGCTGTCCAGTTCCCTGAGCTGCTCGTATGTGTTGATCTCCACAGCATCCCCTGCTGGAACAACCCTGGCAGGAACTGTCATCCTGTCTTTTCCGTACAGCGCCTCTTCCCAGAACACATTATCATATCTGGGATCTTCTGCCAGTTTCTCTATCCTTTTCGCAACTGCCGGGCCATCCTTCCCCGTAAGGTAACAGATGCCGATAGCCTCATTTCCATCCTCCGAATCAGGCACGGAAACAAGTTCCATCTTCCTGTTCACTCTCACGGAACTGTTCGGTTTGAGCTGATCGCTCACCATATACCAGGAATATAACTCATGTTTTCGGAAGGGATTTCTTCTGCACCATATATCGCACGGAACAATATAAGCGTTCTCAAGATATTTTCCCGCCAGTTTGACAGAATGCAGATTGTTTTTCACAGAATACTCCGCATTTACAATAAGTCTCACATCATACTGGTCAATCAGGTACTCGTACTGCTCTTTCATAAAGCCGACCACAATGTAGATCTCATAAATCCCTGCTTCATGCAGCTGCTTTATGGTTCTCTCAATTAATGGTTCCCCGTGTACTTCCAGAAGTCCTTTGGGCGTTTCCGTATTAATCGGAACCATCCGCATCCCAAAACCGGCCGCAAGAATCACAGCCCTTCTGGCAGTGCTTTCACCCAGAAGTTCTCTCGCCTTTTCCGTCAGGCCGCAGGTCTCATCCAGATACCCCTCGTTCATCAGCCCTTTCAGCGATCGGTTTATAATCCCCAGAGAATGTCTCGTATTCTTTGATAACAGTCTCTGATTTGTAAAAGGCTCTTCAGCCAGTTCGTTCAAAATATTGCATTCTTGAATGTTCATGTACTCACCTACTATTATTTTTATGAACAACATAATTCTAATATTCTTCTACGGGTCTGTCAAGGTTTATTTCATAATATATTCAGGAGAAAAGGAAAACCCGGAAGGCTCTGCATAAAACAAAGCCATCCGGGTGGAAACTTCACATTGCGTACCTGTATGCAATCTTCATTTTTTCGCTTTACACTTTCTCTTTCGTGTCCTTTTCTTCCTTTTCCTCACTGAGTCTCTTCTCTATTGCAATCTTCTGAACCAGATTATCAATCTTATTCTCAAGCTGCGATATCTGAAGAGAAGTAAGGAACAGCTTCACAATCAGTATGAAGATAATCACCAGATAAATCATATTGATCGGTGACTGGAATCCAATCAGGTCTGATATCCAGTAGAACACATACGGGAACAGACTCATAAACACGAGAACTGCTGCAAACACGATCCAGAACACAGCATACTCTATTTTCAGTTTGGACTGCCGGATCCTCTTCAGCATGAAGATCAGAAGAGATACAGCTCCTATCAACATTAAAATTCGAAGTACAATCGACATATCCTCACCTCTTTCTGAAACTCTGTACAAGTATAATGGACAAAAGCATTTTCAGCATATACTTCATAGATCCTATCACATTCAGGTAACTGCTCCCGAATTCGCGCTCTGCCATTTCCACCTGAACTTCAGAAACCTTTGCGCCGTTCTTGATAAGATAGGAAACCGTATCCGGTTCCGGTCCGTAGTTCAGATTCATCGCAAACTCTCTGATCATATCCCGGGAGAACATCCGCATTCCGGAAGTCGGGTCTGCGATCCGTTCCCCTGTTGTCATCTTTATGGCTACTGTAATCATCCTGCTGCCGATCATACGCATGGATCTGCTCTTCTTGAACCTGACAAATCTGGAACCGATCACAATATCATATCCCTGCCTGATGCGTTCAAGCATAGCGTCCAGATATTCCGGAAGGTGCTGCCCGTCCGCGTCAAACTGAATCGCATAGGCATACCCTTTTTCGTACGCGTATTTCATACCTGTCTGAAATGCTCCGGCAAGCCCCAGATTCACAGGGAGATCCAGAAGATGGAATCCTTTTTCCCTGCAGATCTGTGCTGTCCGGTCTCTTGATCCGTCATTGACCACAATATAATCATACTGACTGTAATTCGTTCTGATATTATTTACTACTTTCTCAATGTTTTCTTCTTCATTGTAAGCCGGAATTATAATCAATAATTCACTGTTCATCTTTCTCCCCCTATGCCGTTATCGTCTCCATTTCCCGTCCGATCCGACATAGTATCCTCCGATCCATTTATTTACAGCCATGGAACCGTCAGCCTGCACATAATAGTCTCCGATCCACTGGGACGTCTGCATTGCTCCGCTGCTGTCCATATAATACCAGGTATTTCCTATCCGCTGCCAGCCGGTAAGCATCGCTCCGCTGCTGTTCAGATAATACCAGGCATTGCCGACCCACTGCCAGCCTTTCTGCATTGCTCCGCTGCTGTTCAGATAATACCATGTACTTCCATCCAACAGCCAGCCTTTCTGCATTGCTCCGCTGCTGTTCAGATAGTACCATGCATTTCCTATCCAGCGCCAGCCGGTCTGCATTGCTCCGCTGCTGTTCATGTAATACCAGGCATTTCCTACCCAGCGCCAACCGGTCTGCATTACTCCGCTGCTGTTCATGTAATACCATGTACTTCCGTCTAACACCCAGCCGGTCTTCATCGCTCCGCTGCTGCTGTCCAGGTAATACCACGTTTTTCCATCCAGCAGCCAGCCCTTCTGCATCGCCCCGCTGCTGTTCATATAATACCAGGCAGTATCAACCCACTGCCAGCCCTTCTTCATGGCTCCGCTGCTGCTGTCCAGGTAATACCACGTATTGCCGTCAAGCAGCCAGCCGGTCTGCATGATACCATTGCTGTTCATATAGAACCAGTCACTGCCGACCCACTGCCAGCCGGTCCGCACTGCGCCATCAGAACCCATATAATACCAGGATGTTCCGAACTTGTTCCAGTTTCTCGCCATATGGCCCGATGAATTAAAATAATACAGTTTACCGTCAATCGTCATCCACTGGTTTTTCACGCAGCTTCCATCCGCATTCAGATAATACCAGTTGCTGCCGCGGAATTCCCAGTGTGGTTTCCGATAGGATTCAAGCCATTTTCCGGACTCATCAACATAGTAATCACCAATCCATGTATCAGCTGCCATGACGCCGTTTTTATCGAAATAATACCAGTCGCTGTCAATCTGCTTCCATCCGGTTGTCATAAAACCGTTCTCATCACAGTATTTCTTCGTGCCGTCAGCTTCCTCAATCCACTCGGATTTGGCAGAATGACCGTCGCCATACCAGTAATGGTATTTTCCATCCTGATCAGTTACCCAGCCATCTTCTGTCTGAGCTGTTCCCCGCTGAGTAAAGCAGTACTCTTCTCCATCAATTACCCAGTAACCGGTCGAAATCCTTCCGTTGTCATCCATATAATACTGCGTATCATTGTATAACAGCCAGCCCGGTTCCGTCTTTACATACTGTGTCTGAATCCCCTCAGCCGTGAAATCAGCTACAATCGCCGCGGAATCCGTTGTCGTAAAGAAAGTATCCGCTCCTGGCATGCACGCCTGCATTCTTTCATTATAAAAGCTTTCATATCCTGTAACTACAACCGTCTCAGGATTTACTGACGTAAGAAACCATGTTGTATTATTGTAGTCAATCGCGTGGTGAGACATTTTCAGCAAATCGATACTAAATGTTGTCTCATCATTCGGTTTCGATTCATCAAGAGCGTCCGGATTCTCTTCATCCGGACCGCCTGACGGATCATTAACTCTTGTATCCGGCTGGCTTAGAGTGACACCGTTCCAGACGTCATAATTCTGCACCGTGTAATTCTCCGGGATCTGCCTTGCTGCCGCACGGCTTTTTGCCTGTTCATCCACTGTGCCTCCCAGTTTCTCACTGAGCTGATTTACTATCTTCACCGTATCGCTCAAACCATCTTTGCCGCCGGTCCACGGATCCAGATCAGATGTAAGCAGAGCGGTATGTCCGTATGCTGTAACCAGAACGACCAGAGAATTACAGTTTTCCTCATATACCGGAATGATATTGCCATTCTCATCCCTGTCACGCTCATAGTTCATGATGTCGATTGTCATATCCCCCATGGTGAACGAACGATTGGCGGCATTCTCTTCCGAATCAAGGTTCATAATTATCTGAGTTCCCGTCTCATGCGCAGCCGCGATCAGAGTATCAAATACATACTGATTATCCCACAGCTTCGCATCCCCGTCACCGGTATAATACGGATCATCCGGATCTGTATGTCCTGCATTCAGGTATTCATCTTTATATTCCTGAATATAAAGACGTTCTGTCGGGAAACGGCGCAGAATCTCATCTCCGCTTCCTATATGATCACTGTGAGAGTGTGTGGCAATATAAAAATCAAGTTTCTCGACGCCGAGCTGTTCCAGATAATAAATCACCTGTTCCTCATAGCCGATCCCCTGCGTCACGCCCGGACGCAGCGTATAATTCGTGCCATCGGGATAATCCCAGTCTTCCCCTGAGTCAACCAGTCCGAAATGACCGTTGCTCTCAAGTAGAATCGCGTCAGTCGTACTGTGCAGAGAGATAAAATGAATCTTCGTCCCTCCGGCCGTCTGCGTCTGCACAGAGGCAGATGTTCCATCTGCTTCTCCTGCCGCAGACAGCACAGCCGGATCAGCTGCCAGTACACACATGCATACCCCCAGCGCCGCAAGCGTGCTTCTTCTTATTATATGTTTGTAATGTTTCCTGATTTCAGATAAAAGCATGCGCATCCATCCCCTTCTAGTCCTTTGATTGAAAAGCCTTTTACCATAGTATAACAGTGGTTTCCATTTGTCAAAATAATTCTACTTACAGATTATACCATATTTTTCAGGATATATTTCCGTTGTCAGCCTTTTACATTTCTTTTATATAAATTTAACATTAACTTTTTGGAATCAAATGAATCTTTTTTACATTTTGCCTAAATCCTTCTTGTTATTTTTCTATTACTTGTGTATAATTAGAATCGTGAATACACTATATAAGGAGGAAAAGGTATGAGAAAATCCAAACTTTACTTATCTGTACTTGCCAGCGCTGCGATGATCATGTCATCATCTGTTGTTACAATGGCAGCAGAAACAGACGGCACCGACACAACCGCTGCTGCTACAGAAGAAACAACAACAGCTCCTGAGACAGAAGCTCCGGCTGAGGAAGCTCCGGAAACAGAGGTTCCGGCTGAAGAAGTTCCAGCTGAGGAAGTTCCGGATGCTGAGGTTCCGGCTGAAGAAGTTCCGGACGCAGAAGTTCCGGCTGAGGAAGTTCCGGATGCTGAGGCTCCGGCTGAAGAAGTTCCGGACGCTGAGGTTCCGGCTGAGGAAGTTCCAGCTGAAGAAGAAGGCACCGTTATCTATGAGAACGAAGCCGGACAGAAAGCCACTTCCGAAGAACTCGGAAACTGGGAATGGAATGAAGAAAAAGGAAAATGGCAGTTTGTCCTTGAAAGCGGAGATTATCTCGGCGGCGGCATCTGGGAAATCGACGGTACACCGTATGCATTTGATAAAGATGGCTACATGGTAACCGGATGGTTCACAAATGAAGAAGACGGTCAGCGTTATTACTTCAACAGCAACGGCGCTATGCGTCTGGGATGGCTGCAGGACGGCGGTTCATGGTATTATTTCGATACATATTGGGGTTACATGATTAATGACGCATGGGAATACATTAACGGAGAGGCTTATTTCTTCAACGCTGATGGTAAAATGGTAACCGGATGGTTCTTCGATGCATATACTGATGAGAACGGCGCTGTAACAGGTGGTAACTGGTACTACTTCAACAGCGATGGTACAATGTATGATGATGGATGGCTGCAGGACGGCGGTTCCTGGTACTTCCTCGACCGTTACAATGGATATATGTACAGAAATATGACAACTACCATCGATGGCATCGAGAGAAGCTTTGATGGTTCCGGTCGTCTTATCACCGGCAGATGGTATTTCGATGAGTACACAAATGACGAAGGCGTTGTAACAGACGGCACATGGTATTACATGAATGCTGACGGCACACGCTATAAAGGATGGCTCAGCCAGGGTGGACGTTGGTATTATCTCGATGAAAGCACAGGAGCTATGTATGAGAGCGGTACATATTATATCGATGGACAGAGATGGCTGTTCAACGGCTCCGGTCAGCTTACAAGCGGATGGTACTTTGCTGAGTACAGAGATTACGAGACAGGCGAAGTAACAGGCGGTACATGGTATTACGCAAAAGCTGATGGAACTATCTACGAAGGATGGCTCAATCAGGGCGGCACCTGGTATTATCTCCGTGAAGATTCCGGAGCAATGATCAGAGACGCTGTAGCTTACATTGAAGAAAATGACGAATATTTCGCATTCAATGATTCCGGTATTATGCAGACAGGCTGGTTCTTCGATGCTTATTACGGTACCGACGAGAACGGAAATGAAATTGTTGCCGGCGGAGAGTGGTACTACTTCAACGCAAGCGGATATCGTCAGTATGGCTGGATCTGGGATGGCACAGGCTGGTTCTATCTTGATAAAAACGGAGGATACATGTACAGAGACAGATGTGATGTAGCCATCGACGGACAGCGTTATGCTTTCAATGCTTCCGGTAAGATGATTACTGGCTGGTATTTCGACTCCTGGACATATGAAGACACCGAAGGAAACGAAGTTGTTGTAGGTGACTGGTACTACTTCAACGGCTCAGGTGCTATGCAGAAAGGCTGGATCTGGGATGGTACAGGCTGGTACTACCTTGACAGAACTACAGGCTACATGACTAGAGGCGGATGGTATTACATCGATGGAGAAAGATATCTGTTCAACGCATCCGGTAAGATGCTGACAGGTGATCAGTGGGATGAAAACGCTCAGACATGGCTCTACCTTAACAGCGACGGATCCGGTTTCACAGGCTGGAGATGGGCAGAAGATGCTGACGGTGTAGGACACTGGTACTACTATGAGGACGCTTTCATGTACAGAGGCGGCACACACTACATTGCTGAAGACGGCAGATATGCTAACTTCGACGCTGACGGAGTTTGGACAGGATATTCACCGGAGCCGGCAGAGCCTGCAGAAGCTGAGTAATCCGAACCAAAGTATTTGAATGTGACTTGTAATAATACATAAGCACTTATAAAGTCAATCAAAAACCTCCGGGATTTGTTCCCGGAGGTTTTTTAATACGTTTCTTAAAGTTACAGTTCCATCAGCCGTTCCGCCACCCTGTCCCAGGTGAATAATTCCCGCAGCCTTGCAAGGGTAAGCGCAACGCCCTCCTCTCTCTTCTCAGGCGCTTCCACCGCACGCTCCAGAGCTCTCTGCACTGTCTCAAGTCTGTTATCATCAAGTACCATGCCATATTCTTCATTAATCAGCAGCTCTTTCGCTCCGCCCCTCTTCGTGGTGACAACATAATTCCCGCAGGCAGCCGCCTCCAGCACGGAAGTCGGCATTCCCTCTGAATCAGACGGCAGGCAGAATATATCTGTCTCTCTCAAAAGTGCAATCACATGGTCAGCCGTAATTCTTCCCAGAGCAATGATATGCTCGTTCGCCGCGGATCTGACAGCCTGCTCTTCATCTCCGTCTCCGGCAATCAGCAGATAAGTCTCATGTCCGTTTTTGTTCATATTCTCAACTGCCTGGATAAGTGTGAGTATCCCCTTCTCCTTCAGTAGCCTTCCGGTAAACGATATAACAACCGCGTCACCCGGGATCTGATACTCTTCCCGATAGCTGCACACCGGATGCTGTAATTGTTCTTCCACGTAGTCCAGATCAATCGCATTATACAGCACGCCTTTGCCCTCTATATGAAAATGCTTCAGCCAGTCCAAGCACGCCTCAGAAACGCCGTAAAACTCCCTGCAGAACAGTTTTTCAACCGCGGTAATCGAATGTTCAAACAGATTCTCCAGAAAGTCTGCTGCGGGCTGATGCAGGGTCAGATGCCCTGTTCCATGTTCAATCAGGATGCATCGGCAGTGATGCCTCCTGGCAAACAGCACTCCGTGCAGTGAGTGCAGATAGAACCTGGTATTTACAATCACAAGATCAAACCGCTTCCCTGAGAGGATACGGTTGACTTTACGGTAAATCCCGTCAAACTTCATAATCGGGTATCTTCCGTCTAGCAGATTCAGGCAGGACAGTCTGTATACCTGTATACCATCCATATCTTCACAGGCTTTTGCGCCTTCCGTGTTCATGGACGTCACAACAGTGACCTTATTTCCCTTTTCAATCAGCTTCCTTGAAAGATGGTATGTATAGTTTTCCACCCCGCCCATATGCGGCAGGAACTGTGCTGAAAAAAACAGATACCTTTTCATCTTCTCCCCCTGTCATTGGCATTATTATACTTATTCATCCGCAGCCTGCTCATCAGAATTTTCTGTCTGATTCTCAAATACATCTCCAAAATCAATCTCGATCGGCATATGGTTTACACGCTTGTCCTCCGGCGGAAGCTGCATGTAGTCTCCGTATACTTTTGTTAAAAACTCATCATTATTATTCGGAATCGCGATCATCATATTTTCAAAAGGCACTTCCCTTACCGGGAACAGACCCGATCTTCGCACCTTGTCTTTTATGCATCCCGTATATTCAAAAGACGTGACATAACCGCTCCGCTCTTTCCGGTTATTATACTCTGTGGCCGCTGCTTTGTATTTGCGGTAAATGCTGGCTGGCGACACCCGGAACAGCTTCAATACAAGGTGAATGAGCATACACGCCGCATGCATCACCGCTCCCATGATTCCCCCATACGGGATAATCGGATTGCCGGTTCCTGAAAGGAACAGGAGTTTTCCCCAGAAGGTTGTCCTCCTCGCCTGCTTTTTCTGAGCTTTTTTCCCCGGAGCCACATAATCAAAGGGAAAGATATCCATGAAAATGCACTGCTCGCATTTCAGATCTTTTGACATCTCAGAGACAAACCTGGTCCCTTTCCTCTGTATGTGTGTTACTGTACAGGCATATCTCGGATCGATTTCCGGTGTGAGAAGATTATATTTGTCGCCCAGTTCTTTCTCAAACACCTCAAAGAACCTGTCATAATCCCTCCGCAGCATTCCCACGTCAATGTCGTCATCCCACGGGATAAAGCCCTCATGCCGTACAGCACCTATGGCCGTCCCGTAAATTGCGAAATACCTCAAACCGTATTTATTACATACCCTGATAAAATCTTCCAGTATCTCCAGCTGTACTTTATGAAGCTTATCCAGGATCTCTGGAGGATATCCCTGATACTTATTCTCCTTTTTCATCCTAATTTACCTCTCCACTATGACTGTATTTTCTTCTTTTCCTTATTAAAGCAGTATAAAAATATACTAAATGTAATCACCAGCAGCAGCGCCATTGAAGTCAGATATACAACGGAGGCTCCCATTACTCCTCCTATTCTCACAAATGGTTCCGCAGCCAGTTTAATATAAATCCAGGTAACTACGTAACAGATAACCAATACATACTGTTTCCGAATCACAACCAGCACGTTGTCGAGAACCGCTGAAAAAACATACAGGCATCCGCCGAGAATAATAATAAGCAGATGCATTCGATACCCGCTCAGGTCAAGTGCATAGATCAATGACAATACCGGCACGCCTAACACTGCACCGGCTGCAAGCCCCAGGACAGCTACGCCTGCAAGACAGGCAAAAATCCGTCCGAGTATTCTAAGGAGTTCTTCAGGTTTTCCCTGAGCCCACGCAAGCGCCATCTTAGTCAGGAGCGGCCGGAATACAATATAGGCAAGCGTCAAAATAGAAGCAGGCATAAACAGCACTGTAAATACTGTCTGATCCCCGTTCGTCAGCACACCTTCACTGATCGCCGTGTCGATCGCCATTTTCGGCGCATTCGTAATATCCATCATCAGATACCCATTCAGAAAGAGAGGAAAACCAGCAACCGCCAATTTCCAAATCCAGCCTTTTCCTGCTTTCTTCTCCGGTTTTTCATGCAATGCAGGCACTGAAATAAAGTAACGGACATTGAAACAGAAAAAACTGACTGTATACGTGATTACAAGAATAATACATGCCATCATGAGATTTTCTGTCAGCACTAAAGTGGCTGTAAACGTAACCGCCGCGGCAATCACACGGCCCGTAAGTGCTTTTCCCGTCAAATCCAATCTCTCTTTTTGTTGAAACCATCCTTCATAAACATCCGCCAGAGAATCCACAGCACGGAAAAGACAAACAAGAAAAACTATTGCCGATTTATACGCATCATAATTCCTCACCGCAATGTAGACAGCACTGGAAACCATCATGACTCCCAATGTAAGAAAACGGAACAGCAGATACTGACGGAACTTAAATGTCCCCTTTACATCAGTTGCCTGATAATTCCGTATCTGATATGTTCCAATTGTTGCCATTAGCTGACTGATTGTCCATCCTATGCTGAATATGTCCGCCTGCACACTGTCAACAGTTCTGGTCACAATCATCAATACAATCATCGATAGCAGTGAATTTGTCATGCTGCCCGCAATATTCCATATATATACCGCCTGTTCACTCGGCTTTTCTTCAATTGATTTCATGAAACATCCTTTCAATATACTGTTATAATTCCGTATTCGAAAAAAGACACTATATCATTATACAAAGTTTTTGTAGATAATGAAATAGTGTCTTGAAAATTTATTATAATATTAGCAGCATTCCGGTATCTTTTATCAGATATCAGCCGTTGATTCTCCCCTTACAGAGTGTTAATAATTCCAAGGATCTTTGAACCGTATCCTGCTCCTGTGGCCCATCCGAGACCTGCCGGGTTCTCCTTCTGTCCCAGCCACTCAACAAACGGAGCGCTGTATCTTTTTACATACCCGAAGCGTTCATCCACACATTCTTCATTCAGATTATCGCGGGAACAGTACGCTTTCAGGTGCTGTACCTGAGCACGGAGGCCTGTTGCAACATCTTTAAAAGAATTGCCCGGGACTCCGCCGCCCGTTGCTCCAAGTCCCGCGAAATTAAACTGTTCAATCTTCACATCTCCGCCAAACTGCAGCCATCCGGTCTCATGCATCGCCTGTGCGAATACCACTTCCGGCTTGATGTTTTCCTTCTTGGCTTCACTGATAACGATCTCGCAGAACTTCTCAATCGTATCCGCTCCGCCTTTTGACAGAGCTTCTGCCGGATATGTAAATCCGCTCTTTTCAAATCTCTCTGCCATCTGTGCGGCAGTCACATCAGACGTTCCGGAAATCGCATACAGATCCGTCGGCAGAGCCTGTCCTTCTATCAGCACACCGCTGGTATTAAAATACATCCACTCGCCGCTGATATAGTACCAGCCTCTTGTCATCACTCCGTTCGACTGGAGATAGTACCTGTTTCCACTCTGATTCAGCCAGCCGGTCTGCATCGCTCCTGAGCTGTTCAGATAATACCACTCTGAACCGATCCACTGCCAGCCGGTAAGCATTTCTCCTGAATCATTCAGATAGTACCATACATTTCCAATCTGCTGCCAGCCGGTCTGCATTGCTCCCGAGCTGTTCAGATAATACCATGTATTTCCCTGTTTCAGCCAGCCCGTCTGCATCACACCGGATCCATCCAGATAGTACCAGGCTGTATCCACCCACTGCCAGCCGGTTGCCCTGCTGCCGTTTTTGTAATAGTACCAATGGTTATTTTCAAATGCCCATCCCGTTTTTTCGGATTGACTCTGAAGGACGCCTGACGAATTAAAGACATAATTCTGTCCGTCAATTGTCTGCTGCCCGGTCAGCATTTTTCCGCTGGAGTTCAAGTAATAGGTTGCCCCTCCCAGTTCCAGCCAGCCGGTCTGCATCACGCCCGAACTGTTCAGATAGTACCACGCGTCTCCGATCCACTGCCAGCCTGTGAGCATCTTTCCTGAGCTGTTCATGTAATACCACGCGTCACCGATCCAGTGCCAGCCGGTAAGCATCTTTCCTGAACTGTTCATGTAATACCATGCCGTATCAATCCACTGCCAGCCGGTAAGCATCGCTCCGGAACCGTTCAGATAATACCATGCATCGCCAATCCAGTGCCAGCCAGTAAGCATTACTCCGGAATTATCCATATAATACCAGGCGGATCCTACCCAGCGCCAGCCGGTCTGCTTCGCGCCATTCTGGTAATAAAACCAGTGACCATTCTCAAACGCCCAGCCGTTCTTATCGCTGCCGGCAGTTCCTGTAAGAACACCGGAAGAATTGAAAACATAAGTCTGTCCATCAATTGTCTGCTGTCCTTTCAGCATCTTGCCGCTGCTGTTCAGATAATAACGATTTCCGCCCTCATCCAGCCAGCCTTTGTGCATCTTTCCATCCGGATCCAGATAATACCACGCATCCACACTCCAGATCCAGCCGGTCTGCATCACGCCGTCCGCGTTCAGATAATACCATGCAACGCTTCCATCATCCCAAATCCAGCCGCTTTTACGCTCTCCGGTATTTTTATCAAGGTAATATTTCTTTCCGTCAACTTCAAGCCATCCGGTTTGTTTGACATTATCTTTGATATAATACCATTTTCCATTCTGCGAGATCCAGCCGGTAGTAATCAGCACACCTGAAGAGTTGAAATAGTACTTTTCTCCGTCAATCGTCTGTTCTCCGGTCAGCATCTTTCCGCTGGAGTTCAGATAATAGCGATTACCATCCTGTTCCAGCCAGCCTTTATACATTTTCCCGTTTGAGTCAAGATAATACCATGCATCCGCAATCCAGTGCCAGCCTGTCAGGATTCCATCATTCTCATCAAAATAATACCATCCTGATGTCTGATCATCCCAGACCCAGCCAATCTGCATCGCGCCTTTCGGTGCTCCGTTGGTATCCTGTTCAAACATATAATATCTGTGACCGCCGACTGTGATCCAGCCCGTTGACATCAGACCATTTTCATCCATATAGTACCAGTAGCCTTTTCCAGTCCTGTCGCCGTTTTTTGCTGCATAAACCCAGTAATTGGTCTTGTATGAACCGTCAGCACCTCTCCACTTCCAGGTGGAAGCCGCATCGTCCCACACCCAGGAGCCCTTGGAAAGGCCGTAATACTTGGCAATTCCCGTTGCATCCGCCACGCCCAGGCTCTTCAGTCCGTCATCTGTCTTCAGATAAGTATTAGCATCACCTGAATTTGAGATAAACGCATGCTCCACAATAATTCCCGGGATATCATTCTCTTTATTATAGATCATAACCGAGAAATAATCAGACAGAGATCCATCCGGGTATTTCTCGCCGACTGTTGTATCCTTGCTGTAGATGCTTCTTCTGTCCAGTCCGATTGCAACCAGTTCATCAAGAATCTTATCTGCAAGGACTTCTCCCTGCTGTCCGATCTCCGGCTTCCAGTTCCGGTTCGGAACAAGGACCTCTGCTCCTGAAGCCGCGGAAGACACAGAAGAATTCAGGTGGATACTTACATAAATATCCGCTCCTGCAGCAGCTGCATCCTGCGCCCTCTGCGCGATACAGCTTCCGGCACTTGTGCAGTTATACGGGCATGCAGCGCCTGTACGCGTCATATAGACAGACACACCGCCATAAGTCTCCAGTTCTGCCTCACAATATTCAGCAATTTTTAATGTAAGAACTTCTTCTCTTAATCCGTTTCCTGCAGCCCCCACATCATTCGCATCATGTCCCGGATCAAGGGCAACCACTACTTTACCCGTGCTTCCTGCACCTGCACGTGTATTTCCACCTGCGTAGGAACGCGCTTTTGTTCCGGATTCCACACCGGTCTCCGCGCTTGCGTCAGCGATCGCTTCCGCCAGATTATCTTCGCTTTCTACATTCCCCTCTTCGTCGATTCTCACAACAGAAAGATCCGCATCTGAGGCAGCCTCTGCAACTGCATCAGTGGAAGCCAGCTGAAGCTCGTCCAGCCCGTCATACTCCTCATTCACACCGAAATACGCCTCAATGCCAAGGTCTTCTGCCGTGATTGTCTGCGTTTCTGTATCGTCAGATACATTCAGGCTGATCACCTTATATGTACCGGAAACACTCTCGTCTGCAAAAGACTTCTCGAAAACATAAAGTCCGTTTTCCGTCTCTGCCAGATTCCAGTCTTCCTGCGCCCCCGATGCATTCTCAACAGTAAGAGTAAATATCTCACTGCCTGTGAGATTGCCCCCAAGGGAGAAAACGATTCTCTGTGTCCCCGGAGTCTCAAGATAAGGGCTCTCGATATACACATAGTTTACAGTATCAACAAACTCAGTTCCTTCCGTGCTCTGCTGATCCGCCTGAGCCTCTGCCCGCTCACTCTGAGTATCTGCCTGAGATGCCTGCGCCTGCTCATCCTGCGTTTCAGTCTGCACGTCCTGGTTCTGCGCATCTGTCTCCTGCGCTGCATCCTCTGTGCCCTGCGCCTGAGCAGCATCTGTCTCATCCTGCGGAAGAGCCGCATCCCCGCTGCCTTCCGGAACATTCTCCTGCGCTCCCACCTCATCAGAAGCCGGATCCGCTGTTTCTCCTTCCGGCAGATCCGCCATTTCCGCAGCAGTCTGAACGCCAGCCGTCTCTGCGGCGCTTACTACTCCGGCCGGCATGCTCCCTGCAATCATACTCACAAAGAGAAAGGCTGCCAGTATTCTGGATAATCTTTTTTTCATTGCTTTTGTACTCCTTTTTGAAAACGCTGATTAAAAAGTAAATGCACTGCTGTATCCGTCATATGATGCATGAGAGGACTCAAATGTTCCTCCTTCCTCTGTAAGAAGGATACCCTCGCAGTTATATGCTTCAAGGTAGGTATTCACAATACAGCCGACAATCTCTGTCTCGCCGGTTGTTCCCATGCTTCTGACACGGTCGCCTGTAGCTTTATTGAAATCAAGCTCCATGGTCCCGTCCTGTTCATTCACATTCAGTGAAAGCAGCTGACAGTCATCGGTGAGGATTCCTGATTCCTGAAGCGCTGCCCAGATATCATTCTCATCAGCGATCTCCACGCTTTTCGACGTCACCTCCGCAGTCTGATCATCAACATAATATACATTAACTGACCGCGTCTCCGGCTGACTCTCCCCGTTGTCAGTACCATCTTCACCGGCAGGGCTCTCCTCTTCCCCGTCAGTCGGCTCTGTTTCCGGCTGGTTTTCTGTATTTTCAGCTTCATTCTCTGCCGCTGGTTCCTCCGATGCCTCTCTGCTTCCACACCCGGTTACGAGTGAAAAAGAAAGTGCCAGCATTCCCATCAAGATACAAAGACGTTTTTTCATTCTGATTCCCCCTGTACCATACATATTTTTCAGATGCATCAAACGCCCTGCGGGCTTATTTTTGCACCCAGTTATATATATTTTATCATTACTCCCTGTGTTTCTCAACCTTTTGTTATGTAAAAACAAGCCTGCATCACTGCATTTACAGGAAATGCAGGTCCGCAGACTTGTCAGTTCAATCATATTTTATACGATTTTTTTCAGGGCAGGTATCTTTCTCAGTACCCATGTCACCAGCCAGGAGATCAGCAGCACTCCCAGTATCAGTCCGATGAATGCCAGGATCCCGCCGTTTGTATACGGATTAAACTGCATATACCTGATAATCAGTCTCACAAACAGCATATGAATCAGATAGACGCCAAAGGAGCACTGATCCAGTCTGGTCAGAATCTTCTTGAAGAATGTGAAACCTTCTTCTTTCATATCCAGGAACAGGGAAAAAATTCCCACTGCCTGAAGGATCACAAAGATTGATGAATACCCCCAGAGCTGTTCCATAACCGCATAGTCCCCGATCCATCTCACCGCTGTCAGCGCGGCAATACACACTGTTCCAATCGCGGCCAGTGCTGCTGAAAGTGCTTTCCCCGGCTTTATGATCCCGCTGTAAACCGCATATCCGCAGAACAGATAAAACGGATAGATCGTAGACACATGAATATAGAATCCCGTATATACATTTCCCATCTGCAGCAAAGGCAGCAGAGAGAGAAAGATCAAATAAACCGCCAGCAGATACTTCATCTCATTCGTCCCGCTGTGCGCTGCGATCTTCTTATAAAACGGAAGGAGCAGATACAGACCGATCAGCAGATACAGATACCACAGATGTGACCATCCCGTTCCGGTGAAGATCTCATAAAATCCTTTCAGGAAACCAAGCAAACTAATCAGCTCTTTATCCATAACCATATCGAAAATCCGGAACACCATCCCAAAGAACACCAGAGCTCCGAACACTCTCAGAATATACTGTCCGAACAGCTTCCTGTATGTTATTTTCCTCGCCTTATTCAGCAGGAGCGCGCCCGTTACCATGATAAAACACGGAACCGCCCACATCATACAGTTCACAACAATCATCGAGACAATATTCTGAGTCTGTGTAATACTCCCGCCGAACATAAGCGCCGCGGAATACGCGACATGAAGAATGATAATTGCAACACAGGCCACTGCCCTCAAATAAGAAAATCCATAAATATGACCGGAGACAGCTTTCACTGTCTCCTGGTCCTTCGGGGCATGCCCCGCTCTATTCTTTTCCATACAGATTCACCATTAGTAGAGCAGACCGCCGTCAACACATCCCGCCGTATTGCTGCCGCCGGATGCCGGAGCAGAATACTGCTGCTGTTGCTGCTGCGCCGCGGCTGCAGCTGCGGCCTGAGCTTCTGCCGCTGCCTGAGCTTCTGCTGCCGCCTGGGCCTCTGCTGCCGCCTGGGCTTCTGCTGCTGCCTGAGCCTCTGCTGCCGCCTGGGCCTCTGCTGCGGCCTGAGCCTCTGCTGCTGCCTGAGCATCTGCTTCAGCCTGTGCCTTGATCGCAAGCTCAGCTTCTTTTGTGCTCATATTATCCTTTGTTGCTACAGATGTATATGTAATGAATGCAACTTCATCCTCAAGATTGATCACACCTTCCTCGATATCATCAAACGGGAATGCCGTGAGCACGAGAGTGCTCTCATCGTCAAACGTAAGCTGGATATCATACTGAGGTGTGAGCGCTGCCGCATCAGCGTCAGCCTCCTGAGCTGCCTGTGCCTCCAGGGCAGATGTGGAATCATAGTAGAGTTCCCTTCTCTCTCCCTGTGCAAATGTGTCGCCTTCCGCAAGCATATCCTCCGGATAAGCATCCATGGATGAATCCTTCACCGCAACACCGGTAATTCCTTTTCCTGTGTTATTCTCTAGAATTACCTTGTACACATTCTCGCCTTCAGCTTCTGTTCCGATTACCTTCAGTTCTTCCTCTTCCGGCTCTTCCTCCTGCTGTGTCTCCTGAGAGGCTTCCTCTGTTGTATCTTCCTGAGAAGAGCATCCGAACACAGTAAATGCGCACAGCACTCCGATCAGAGCCGATAAAGCTACTACTTTTCTCTTCTTCATTTTCCTTCTCCCAATTCACTTTAATTAACTAATTCATCCTTGAATAATTCGCATAGCGCCATGTACCCGATGTACCGTAAGAGATCTGATATCCGTTTCTTCCGGTCTCGTTGGTAAAGTCCGGATCGAACACATATGTACCGCCGCTCATATCAATCTCTACCCAGGAATGAGGAGTCAAACCGCCGCTTACAGTCGGAACAGCTCCTGTTACCTGATGCGCATCATATCCAAGCAGTTTTGCCATGTAATAGAAGGTCGCCGCCATTACATAGCAGTTTCCTGTTTTATTCTCGAATCCATAGACTGCAAACCATTCGCTTCCCGGGGACGGATTCGCTGTGGTAGCTGTCCACGGTATGGACGCTGACCAGTTATAAGCTGCCCGCAGGTTCCAGCCGACGGAATCAAGTACTTGTGCCGCATATCCGTATGCGATGCTTGCGCTTCCGTCTGCGCTGATCGGAATACCGTCAATCGTAGTATTTACCGCCATTGCACACTCTACGCCGCCATTCGGATCATTGGCAGTATAGAAATAGTATCTCAGACCATCGATTGTCTGCCATCCTGTTCTCGCCGCTCCGTCACTTCCAAAATAATACCAGTGATTATTAATGAATGACCAGTTCGTTTTCATGGATCCGTTTGAATTAAAGCTGTACCAGTGTCCGCCGATCACTTTCCACAGATCTGTTACCATGATGTTTTTATTCGCCGGATCCAGATAATACCAGACACCGTCAACCAGACGCCAGCCTGATGCCAGATATCCGCTCTCATCATAGTAGTACCAGCCCTCGCCATTATGGAAATACCAGCCGATAAGCATTTCACCGCTGTTCAGGAACACATATCTTGTGCCGCCAATAATCTTCTCAGCATCCTTCACCATAATGTTCTCGTTTTCCGGATCAAGATAATACCATTTTCCATTATCTTTCACCCAGCCTGACTGCATAACTCCGCTGGAATTATAGTAAAGCCAGCCTTTTTCATCCTGCCAGTACCATCCTCTGACCATCACTCCATTGTCCAGGAACTTGTAGGTAACTCCATCCAGTTCGCTGTCACAGTTTCGATACATCAGTCCCGGATGCTCCGCATCCTTCGGGCTTAAATAATACCACTCTCCACTCAGGAACTGCCAGCCGAACTGACGTGCTCCGCTGGGATTATAATAGTACCAGCCTTCACTTTCATCTTCGCTGAATTTGAACTCCCAGCCTCTTGCCATGACTCCGCTGTCGGAAAATGAATAGATCTGTCCGTCAATCTCATTCTCACTGTTACGGTACATCAATCCGCGGTACTGCGCGTTATTCGGACCGAGATAATACCACTCGCTTCCATCCCACAGCCAACCGGTCTTCGCATACCCGTTGCTGTCAAAATAATACCAGCCTGCATCTTCACCCCCGCTGTTTTTAAAATACCAGCCTGTCTTCATAACACCGCTGCTATTGAACGCATAGATCTGATTTCCGATCTGACGGTCGCAGTCCTTTAACATAAGCCCAGGATACTGCTCATTGTCCGGATCAAGGTAATACCATGAACCGCCCTGCTGCAGCCATCCATACTGGCGGACTCCGCTGGAATTGTAGTAATACCAGCCCTCGCCATTCTGGAAATACCATCCTTTGATCATCACTCCGTTATCCCTGAAAGCATAGATCTGTCCGCCGATATTAAAAGCGCCGTTCTTCAGCATCAGCCCCGGATACTGTGCGTTGCTTCCATCCAGATAGTACCATGCGCCGTTGTCCCACAGCCAGCCGGTTGCTTTGAGACCGCTGCCATTGTAATAATACCAGCCCTGTCCATTTACAAATACCCATTCATTTCTGTAATCAGTCGGTTTTTCCGGCTCTGCCGGAGTTTCAGGCTCCTCTGCCGGTTCTTCCGGCTCTTCCGGCTCTGTACCCGGATCTTCTGTTCCCGTTCCCGGTTCTTCTGTTCCGGTCCCCGGTTCTTCTGTTCCTGGTTCTGCACCCGGATCTTCTGTTCCTGTTCCCGGTTCTTCTGTTCCTGTTCCCGGTTCTTCCGTTCCTGTTCCCGGTTCTTCTGTTCCTGTACACGGTTCTTCCGTTCCGGTCCCCGGTTCTGTCTCCTGTCCTCCGGTTTCCGTTCCTTCATTTTCCGAACCAGCCGCAGCATCTCCATCCGGAACTGTTTCCGTATTTTCCTGTCCACTGATACCTGAATCAGCATCACTATTCAGCTGAGAAGACTGATCCGTACTTTCCTCTTTCGCAATTGAGGAATAACCTGCTGTCCCCTGCACATTCACATTTGATTCCGCCAATACTGTAAGCGGTGACTGCATTGCGAGACAAACAGCCAGCGTCAAGACTACTTTCTTATAAAACATTTGCCGCTTCCTCCCTTTTGTTGTCATTTCGCCAGTTTAGACAGATTATACTATACCATTTTTTCCCTGAAAAATCAATCAAAGCCTCTGTCGGCAAAGGATATGCGAGCATAGATAACAGCTATCCGCACCTTACGAACTAACTTTTCAACTTCTCTGTTTCTGCAGCATTCTTATTATAATTTGCATTAATCTGTCAGGCAAAAAAGCCATAACTATTTCAAACTTTGCGATATCAGGCGCCAGATAGCGGTATTTAAATAACCGGATGATATTATGATTCCTTCTCGCTTCCGCAAACTTAAGCGCTGTTTCCGTTCCCTGATAGGACGGATATCTTTTCTGGAATTCACGAATCAATTCCAGATGCGGAATAATACGTTCATTTTCGTAATCCTTTTTGGATTTAATTCCTTCCAGCACTCCGCTCACGTTCTTTCCATGCCTTCTGTAAGATACCAGAGGTTCGTCCAGATATGATAATTTTCCACAGGCATTTGCGCATTCGATCACCCATTTATCATGCCCTGTGTACTCTGAAAAAGGAACCGTACTCCTTGCAAACGGACCATCCATTACAATGCTCATTCCCGGCGCACATGCTGTAAAAAAATTATACACGCCAATATCTTCAAAGGAATTCCAGGTTTCATACTTTTTGTTTGAACTATGGCGGACAGATTCACAGACAACTTTTCCCTCACCATCTATAATCTTTCGATCGGTCGCAACTAACAATGTGCCGTCCTGCTCTAATTTTAAAACACATTTTTCAATTTTTCGGGGATCCCACTCATCATCCTGGTCACAGAATGCTATATACTCCCCGGTTGATTCTTTAACCAGATATTCAAAGGCCTTGACGTATCCGACATTTTCTTCCAAATATGGCAGTACTCTATATTTTTTCTTTTTTATAAATCTGTTTAAACAGGAAAGATCAAATCTTTGCTTGACACAATCATCAAAAATAAGAATTTCCATATTTTCATATGTCTGATTATCCAATGACTGCAACTGCTTTTCCAAATACTTTATATTTGGATTGTAAATGGATAACAAGACATCAACCTTGCCATTATTTTTCTTCATAAAAACCACTCACTTTCTGTTTTCAGTTCCAGCCATTTTTAACGTCCTGCAGCAGTCTCTAAAATTGTGCATATCGCCAGGAACTGCATCGAATAAATTCCGATCGACAACTGAGGAAGCACCGACCTTTCTGCAGTGATATTCCTGCTCTGAAACGCAGGAAACAGCAGAGGCAGAAACGGGAAAAAGTATCTTCCCTGAATTCCCATCACAAACTGTGACGCAAGGTCCGTGCAGGAATTATCAAGCGTAAATGTAAGCAGCAGGGCTCCGAACAATGACACACTGATGAAAATTCCCATGATTTTTCCACGCAGGTCTATGACTTTTTCATTTTTTTCCACAATCAGAGCCACAGTCAGGAGGATAAAGAATCCAAGGATCACGGTCCAGGAAATCGATACGCCGTTTGCGTTTTCAACCCCCGCGAACATGTGCCGGAAATAATCTACCGGTTTTACCCTGAGCGTATCCGCCCAGAGCACGATGACTTTCAGCGGGTTCCGGAGGATTGTCATAAGATCATATCCCTGAACAACCTGATTGTTTATGGTATCTACCGGCGTAGATGCAATGTTTACAATACTGGACGCCCTCTGCAAAAGCACTGCTCCAAAACTGACCACCACAAGTGCTGCCTTCAGTACATATGCCTGGACATTCTTCAGTCCGATCTTCTCATTCGGGATCAGGAATACCGCCAGAGTCATAACAACATAAATCACTTTTATTGGTGAAAACACGATGCTCAGGACAAACAGAAGCACCCAGTCCTTCACTGTTGTTTTCTCTTTTTCATAAGCCATCCGCAGCAGACAGGCCGCAAACAGGAACGCACAGGCATTCAGAAGACAGTCATAGGAGAATGACGCTGCCTGCTGTATTGTTGAAACGCCGAGCATCAGAACCAGCATGGCACGCTTTGCAAAAGGAATCCAGCGGATCGCGAAATAACCAAGCACCAGATAGGCAGCCAGGGCGAACAGTCTGCCCGCCATGAGCATGAAAATATTGCTCAGGTTCAGAATCCTCGCAATGAGGATCGCAAGAATCTGAGGAGCATATGCCACTGCCGGAATACTGCTCAGAGGACCTCTGTTCAGGGAGATCAGTTCCTGTTCTTCCTGATCCGGGCTCTCATTCCACGTCTCATACAGAGAATAGCTGTATTTTCTTGTATGGCTTTCCTGCGGCGTCAAAGTCATATCCTCCGCGCGTACAAGAACATTTCCCTCTTCATCTACAGCCGGCTCTCCCAGCAGCTCACTGCTGTAATAGTAAGCCGTGCTGAAATGGGCATATTCATCCGGACAGGAATATGGCGTCCACAGGAAAGTGTATATAATACCGAACACCAGCCCCAGCGCAACAAATACCTGTTCCGGCTTCCAGTTTTTCTGATATACGCCAAAACATAACACCGCATACGTCAGCAGGAATACTGCGAGCAGGATACAGAAAATCACGTTCAGGTAACTGTTTTTCCCGCCTTCTACAGAGATTCCGATATCATAGTCCTGGCTTCCTTCATCTGTATAAAAAGCCGTCTGAGGAATATTCCAGGTTGCCCGACCCAGAGAAGCTGTTCCCGGCACATAACTGCCGTCATCATAGAATCTGACTTCCAGTCTGCTGTCTTTATCCGGAGTATAAGGCTTTTGAAGTTCCAGTCTGGAGAATTTCTCCTCACGGTCTCTGAAGTGAACCGTCTTTTCAGCCAGTTTCTCTCCATCCGCGCTGATTACAACATTTATGCTGCTGTTCGGATCCTCACGTTCACACTTCAGCAGAACTGTCACAGAGTGTATCTGATCATCCACGTCTGAGATTTCCAGGTAACCATTCTCCCCCAGTATACTCTCCAGCGGGATCTGTTCATCAATAGCGAGATTATCGAGGAGCAGACCTTTCGAGTCCGCATTCGGCCTGATAACCCGAATATATCCGGCAAACATAATTGCGAGCAGAACAAGAAGAATCACAGCCAACCAGAAAATTCTTATTATCTTTTTCTCATTAGTTTTCATAGCTTCTATCCTTTCGAATAATGTTTATATCTGAATCAGACAGCACCGTCTGTATTTATTCGGTAAAGCTCTCCACCGTCCGCTTCATCCCGTCTCTCAGTGAAACTGCCGGTTTCCATCCAAGTTCCTCCAGTTTAGCCGTATTCAGCGCAACTCTTCCCATCTTACTGTAACCCAGGCTCATTTCCTTTGGAATGTCAAACACAACCTTCAGCCCTCTCTCCGGGAACAGGGAAACCAGCTCCTGCGCTGCCTCGCGGATCGCTGTCGGCTCCGTCTCATTCGCCACATTATAAGCCTCTCCCGGCGTTCCTTTGAGCAGCAGGGTCAGAAGAGCGGATACCGCATCCGTAATATAGCAGAACGCCCTCACCGCATCTCCGGTACTCTTCAGAATGATATCTCTCCCGTGTACAACATCTGATATAAAGTCCGACATAACGCGTCCGTCATTGTCAATCACCATGCCCGGCCCGTAAGAATGCGCGATACGCGCGATCACTGACTCCACGCCATACTGATAGTGATATCCCTGAAGGATGCTCTCCGCCATTCTCTTGCTCTCCGGGTAGCAGGATCTGCGTTCCATGGGGTCGAGACTCCCGAAAGAATCTTCCCTGATGCTCGTAACCTTCTCATCCATCTTTCCGTATACTTCACGGGTTGATGTGTAAAGCACCCGGGAATGATAATGTTTTGCCAGCTCCATCACATTCGTTGTGCCGACCGTGTTGGCATTTATAATCCCAACCGGATCATTTAAGATAAACTGCGGGCTTGCGTTTCCTGCCGCGTGGATAATGAAATCAAGATCATCCCATTCCCGGGCAATGGGCGCGCACACGTCCTGTACCAGCAGTTCGAATCCCGGTTCTTCCCGGAATTCACCGAATTTCCCCCACGCTTTCTCCTCGTTTCTCACAAGAGCGGTCACGCGGATTCCATAATCCTCCGTCCGGTTTAAATACTCGAAAAAATAGACAAGATAAGCGGCAAGCATACCGGAAGCCCCGGTAATAAGCACATGCTTTCCTCTGAGCATCTCATACGGAAGTTCTGCGTCTCTTAACGCCTTCATATCCTCCTGAATAATTGCATCGCTGAATCTCACGCCTGCTTCCCCCTTTTCCTTCTCTGCATCTTCAGTCTGACCTGCCGTGCAATATGGCGGATCACACGATAATACCCCTTTGTTTTCCAGTAACCGGTTGTTGACACAACATAAGTATAATCATTCCGGTAATGCTTCAGGAGCCGCAGCAGCGCCCTGAAATAGGTCTTATCCAGAGTTCCTGTTTCTGACAGATGGTTAATCTGCGCATCAAACACATAGATCTTCCCGCCTTTTAACCGGAAATGCAGGCACTGTTCCACTGCATAGAAATGCCAGTGATCGCAGACCACCTCATCAAAATGGTGTTCTTCCCATGCGTCTTTCCACATGATAAACAGGCATTCGTCCAGGCTTTCCACCTCGACATACTCTGTGTCAAACACATTCGGATAATGCTTCTCCGATGCAGAATATGTCATATTTGTAATCGTCTTTTTGCGGCCGTTCTCCAAAATGGCGCCGGCACAGCCGGATATATCGTATTTTCCCGTCTTCTCCGCCTTTTCCGCCAGCTTTCTCAGACTGTCCGCTGTCTTGAAACAGATATCCTGATGGACAAAGAACAAAAGGTCGCCGCGCGCCTGGGAGGCGCCGTAGTTAAGCGCAGCCGCCGCGCTCCTGAACCTGCCGCTGCAGTTGTCCACCATAACAGGTTCATATTCCATATCCTGCTGTGCAAGAGAATCTGTCAGATACTTCAGTTTTTCACTGCTATTGTAACAGCATATAATTGATACTTTACTCATTTTTCCCCTTTCTTCCGAGCATGCCCTTCACCATGTTCAATCCGTATACTGCGATCTCGTTTTTCGTGAGCAGCATAATGATCCCATATACTGCGACACTTCCTATGATTGACACAATCACTCTTAAAATATACATATCGATCATTTTACCTGCAGCACATACAAGCACAATGCCCGCACATCCGAAAGCACAGGAAATCAGCGTCCGCGCCAGAGCGTTTACTTTTACCAGTCCTCTGGAATACCAGATGGCGCTGCACAGAACGATCGCCTCCGCCAGAAGTGTAGTCAGCGCTGCTCCGTTCCATCCCCACAGGGGTACCGCAATAAAATTAAGCCCCAGGTTTGCCACCGCGCTCACAACCGTCGAGCGGAGATACTGCTTGTCTTTCTTCCAGACGAGAAGAACGAGCTGAACTAATGTATAGGCAATCACCGCGCATCCGAGCGCCAGGCTCAAGATCCGCAGCGCTGTGCTTCCCGGCAGATAACTCTCTCCCGCAATCAGAAGAATCACTTCGTCACTCAGCATAAAAAGCCCCACCATGGCCGGCAGTACAAGCGTGAGCATGGATTTGATCGTTTTCTCAAACAGCTTGTTGTACTCTTCTGTCTTCCCTGCTCCCACGAGAGCGGAACATCTCGGAAGAATCACTGTTGTAATAGAATTGAGAAGCTGCTTCACAATCGTATATACCCTTGTCGCCACACTGTAGATTCCGACAGCATAGTCACCCATAAAAGCGCCGAGCACAGTTGTGTCAGAATTAATGTAAATTGTAATCGTCAGTGAATTACAGAACATGATGAGCATGGGTTTGATATGCGTTTTCCATTCTGTATTCTTTACAATTCGCAGATGTACATATTTTCTCGAATGAACAAAGTTAAATATGTAGGCGCCTGCTGATGAGAATACAGTAATCGCCGCATAGATCACATAGTCATCCGCTGTCTTCACAAAGAGAAACATGGCGATCAGCGACACCACCTGAACACAGATGCTTCTCACAGTGATATAGAAATACTCTTCATAAGTAGAGTACAGCCATTCCACGCCCAGTGTAGTAAACAGAAAAGCGGCACTCTGGATCGCAATCAGTGTGGTATAATCATGCAGTCCGCTGACAAAGAATACCGTACCTCCCAGAAGGATGTAAGCTGTCACTGTCGTAACCAGGTTAATTGTAAATACCTGGTTTGCGAACTGATTGTACCGCGCGCGGTCATTCCGGAAGGAAGCCCCTTCCCTGATCGCGTAATTTGAGATCCCAAGCGCCGCTATAAGTGCAAAATAACTGACAATGGAATTGGCATAATTTACTTTTCCGTAATTATCTGCCTGCAGCACCCTGGATATATAAGGAAACGTGATCAGCGGGAAAACTACGCTGCAGCTTGTCCTGATCACGTTGAAAATCACGTTAAGCTTGACCGATTTTTTAGACATATTAGACATAATGGTAAAAAACACTCCTTAAACACCAAAAAGCTGGGAACTTTCCCTCGCCTCGAACAGGGCGCGGAAAGTGTAAAAGTCCATCGGCGTTGTAATCTTGATATTTTCCACCGGACCTTCTACCACAGAGAGACTGTGACCATAATACTTCATAATCGACGCAGAGTCGATAAAATCATGTTTGTTCTCCCGGATCGCATTATCATGCGCTTTCAGAATCTCAGCCAGGTAAAAACACTGTGGAGCCCTTGCCATCAGGCAGTCCGCCCGTTCGATCACTTCCTGCACCTGTCTTTCATCATTGACACGGATAATCGTCTCGATTGCCGGCGCGACTGTGATCGCGCTCCCGTGGTCCTTTACACTCTGTATACAGTCGGAAATCGTCTTTTCATTAATCAGCGGGCGTACTCCGTCATGGATCAGTACAATCTGCTCTTCCGGCGGCGCCAGCTCCGCCGCTGCTTTAAGCCCTGCACAGATCGAATCCTGCCCGGTCTCTCCTCCCGGCACAATTTTCGCCACCTTGGACAGCCTGTACTTCTCAACCAGATCCTTCAGAAACGGAATCCAGTCTTCCACACAGGCAACCACGATCTGATCGATCTGGTCATGGTCCTCAAACTGTTCCAGCGTATAGACGATAATCTCTTTTCCATATAACTTTAAAAACTGTTTCGGCAGCGCCCTGCTGTTCATTCTTCTTCCAATGCCGCCGGCAAATATCACTGCTGTATTCATATTGCAATGCCTCTTAATATTTAATGAATCAATTTGTTGACAGTTATCCGAAAATACTCTTGTAAGGGATAATTCCCATACCCGGATATAAATCCAGGAAATACCACAGAGAAACTCCCAGCAGTATCGCATAAACACAAATCTTTCTCAGCCGGTTCTCATCCTTTTCCACCAGACAGGGAATACATGCAATGGATGGTATAAAGAAATAAAACACAAATCTCTGATATTCCGGAAGCCAGCTTGCAAACAGAACGATCAGATTCGAAATCATCAGGCAATTCCGGAAAACCGTTGTGTCTTCTCTGCTCTTCTTTTCATAAACCAGCGCGACGATCAATGTCACGACAACAACGCAGAGATATCTTATATTCATACTGAACTCGCGGGTCGCATAGTTTGTGTTCAGATACCTCGGCATAAAGTTCTGGAACAGCCATGTGATCACTTCTGTATAGAACAGGTTGACCGGAGCCAGAACAAGCGCCACAACACAATATGTGGACAGCTTCCACTTTGCTTTCAGTATCCAGTAGAACGGCAGCATCACAACCGCTGTCACATGGAAGGTGGCCGCCAGTCCCACGCAGATCAGATAGCGCAGGGGCCTCTTTTCCCGGATATACCCGTACGCATAAAATACGAGCATAACGGATGTGAACTGACGGATCTGGTTCAGTCCCAGATAGAAGAAAAATCCATTCAGGAAAAACAACACGTAGCTGACTGCATAATTTCCGGAAAATTTGCGGATACAGAGCAGAAGCAGAATATGATTAATCAGTCCGTAGATATAATAGACTCCCTGGAATCCCAGTCCCAGCTCTGCCGCGAGCAGGCTGATGATGTGGTAGGTGATCTCCACATCCTGTCCTGCTCCGGAAACGATATTTCGGTAGTACAGATAATAGTTCTGGTAATCATTGCCCACATATTCCATAAATGCATTGATAAAAAACATGGGCAGGAATGACAGCGAAGCGAGAATCAGATTCTGCGCCTTCATCGTTCCTTCAGTTGTAGTTATGCCTGCACTTGCGGCGCCGCCTTCCCGGACCAATGCCAGTCTCTTACTGTTCTGTGTCCACAGGAATGCAAATACCGCAGTCAGACCGATCATGATCCAATAGGTAAGAATAAGCCACCATCCCTTTTCTATTCAAAAACAAGCATTCCGAGAATATCGGCATCCTGTTTCTTTAATTCACTGATTTCGTATGCAATATTATCTTTCAGAGAATCTCCGAGCATCTCAACAATCAGCACCGGAGCATCATTTTCCCTGATTTTCTTAAAGATCTGCGCAGATGTTGTAACACTCTCTGCATAAACGAACTTCTCGCTCTTCGCAGCCGCGTTAAGTGCCTGGACAAAACGTCTGATCTGTGCCTCCTGGCAGGTTCCTGTCACGAGAATGGTTCCCTCGATCTCCTTTGCAGCTGCAATTTCACTGACATGCTTCGCAGTCTTTTTACATCCGGTTGCATCCCAGTTTCCGCCTTCCATTGCAGAATGGAACCGCGCACGGATCTTTGTAAATCCTTTCTTCTTCAGGAAGCCCATTCCGAGCAGCGGGACATCGTATTTTCTCATATCGCTGAGAACATAAACCCTGCGTGTCATCATATACATGAGAAGGATAAGCACCCCTGCAATCAGAACGCCGATGATTCCGCCCCATACCATTCCTTTCACTGACTGAACAGCAATGTAGCTCATCGTAATATTATTCACTGCCGGCGTGGATGAGGATGCCACTCGCGTGGACTGTGTTCCGGATGTTGCCGTCGGCAGATCATAGAGAACGGATGTATCGATCACATTGTAGGAAAATCCGCCGATCGTCTCCTGAATATAGGATGCCAGAGTCTCGGTGTAATCATCCGCGATCTCTCTTGCCAGCGCCTCATTCGTTGATTTGAATCCGAGAGTGATATAGTTTTCTTCATACGCAATATTCAGACTCATGGCAGCATCAACATCTCTTCCGTTTACAAGGAACTGATCATAAAACTCATTCCGCGTATAGGGATAGTTTACTTCTTTGTCCAGAATATAGCCATAATCGTGAAGTTTCTCCACACGCAGCTGATACTCCTGACTCTCCTGCTCAAACCATCTGTCATACATTGTATTCATAACGCTCTCCGTACCGCCTAACTTGCGGAAAGCATCGATGATGGAAGAAAGAGTTCCCGCCTCTGTCCCCACAGTTTCTGAATCTATATCTGTGATTTCCACCACATTCTGTACTTTTATCCACATCGGCTCTTCAAAACCGCTTTCTGAAGAAGCGTCCTGTGCTGCAGCCGTATCTTCCCCTTCTGTCTCATCCGCCGCGTCAGCCTGTACGCTTTCTGCCTGTGCACGGTAATCCCCGTAGAGAGAAACAGCTCTGTTTCCTGCAAACACAACCGCCGCAAGAATAACAACGCAGAGAATTGTCTTCCATTTTCTGAAAGCAAACACAATAAAATCATTTATGTCATAAAAGTTATCCATAGAATATAGCATCCTCCGTTTCTTTATCAAAATGCCTGTGTCTGAATGTTATTTTTTTCTTTTCTGTTTCCTCATAATATACTTGAAATAAACCTTGGACAGGATCAGCAGCCCGGTATAGCATCTTCTGTTAAACAGAACCAGAAACAGCTTTCTCTGTTTCGGGAGAGCTCCCATCTCGCCTCTGTCAGTCAGCTGTGCGAACACCTTTCTGCCCCTCACCCATTTAATGACTGCCCGCTCCTGCCGGAAACTGTAAGTGCACCCCTGCCTCTCAAAAATAGAAAGCAGATCAATCAGGTAATCTGTTGCCCGCTGTGTCCACTGAAATCCGGCATGATAACGGTCATTTAATTTCCGGATGAGCCTGTATTCTGTCCCCGCTGCCTTGACAACCGCTTCGATCTGATTCGGATGAAACTTCTTCGAAGTACTGTGGCTGTATCTCTGGTAATGGATATAACCGATGTAATCCAAAATTACCTGTGTTGCCGGCACAGTATAAATATTATTGTTGAAAATCCAGTCCTCGTAGCCCATGATCACGGACTCGTCGAACAGAAGCTTCTCATTTTCAAACAGGCTTCTCCTGTAGATCCCGTTCCAGATCATATTGAAATATCCGCTGTCCCTGACATTCTGATATTCTTCTGCCAGATTTTCCTCTGTCAGGACAGTCAGCTTCTTCACGCAGCTGTCGCGGGTCACTTTCAGACCATTCGGATAGTCTTCATCCACATGGTAGCCGAATTTCACAATATCAGCCTCATACTGCTCTGCGAGAGAACAGGTCCGCTCCAGTATGTCCGGAAGATACTCATCATCGTTGTCAATGAAGGTAAGGTATTTCCCGCGGGACTCTTTGATTCCCCTGTTCCGCGTCTTCGTAATCCCGCTGTTTTCCTGATGAAACACCCGGATTCTCGGGTCTTCCTTCGCATATGCGTCACAGAGCTTCCCGCTCTCATCCGAAGAACCGTCGTCAATAAGCAGAAGTTCCCAGTCTTCCATTGTCTGGTTCTTCACGCTGTCCACTGCAAGATGCAGAAATTCCGCTGAATTATAAACCGGCATGATCACGCTGATCAGCGGCTCTCTGTTTCCTACTTCCACCATATTTTCCCCCTGTGAGATGCAACTCTCTGCTCTTCGGGCGGAAGCTGCATGTAATCACCGTAAAGATTCTTAAGATATACGTCATATCCCTTCGGAGCATAGAACATCTTACCTTCAAACTCCATCTCAATCACATCATCAAAATGCTCCCGCTCGACAAGCTCCCGCTCGATGCCTGCCCCTCCGACAGCACTGGCGATCCAGTATGACTGATAGAAATCTTTTTTCTTTGCATACTGAATCATATATGCGTAGCTTCTTCTGATTCCAACCAGACGGATCAGAGCGTTTGCCGTCTCCTTGATGATCTTGTTTATCGGATTTTTCTCTTTGTTCTTGATTTCATCCGCCTTCAGCGTTGCCTCTTCAATCCTGCTCCGGAACCGGATGATCTTCATCATCCTGCTCATCGCTTTATCCCTGTCATCTCCCATACCATCCAACGGGAAAATATCAATAAAAACGCCCATCTCAGGAAGGTCTTTTCCGATCTCTTCCTGAAGCCTGGTTCTTGTATCCACCACTT
Organism: Candidatus Mediterraneibacter vanvlietii; assembly: GCA_019113645.1. Lineage (GTDB taxonomy): Bacteria > Bacillota > Clostridia > Lachnospirales > Lachnospiraceae > Mediterraneibacter > Mediterraneibacter vanvlietii. The sequence goes on from DXGZ01000048.1 coordinate 89,554, forward strand.
TGGCAAATGTGTAAGGATAATCTTCCTTATACTCCAGAGCCAGAATTTTATAATAGGGATGCGCGCCCTTCCGCATCACTTTCAGGAAACGCTCATAATCATCTCTGGGCATTGCGATATCGATATCATCGTCCCACGGAATAAATCCCTTGTGACGCACTGCTCCCAGCAGCGTGCCTCCCGCAAGATAATACCGTATATTCTCTTTCCTGCATATTTCATCAATCGCTGTCAGAATATCTGTCTCAATCTGATGAAGTTCCTCTAATTCCGTAATGTCACGCATTTTATATCTCCTATTTAAAATACCGGGCAGCTGCTTCGTCATTCACCGGACGGCTCAGATCATACCCGGCTTCTCCGATCTTCTCCCGGCAGCTCTCCCGTTTCCAGTTCCTGCATCTTAACAATTCATCCGCCCAGTTCTCATCGCTTCTCCTGAGATCCAGAAAGCGTACATTTCCTGTAATGTCCGTCTCTCTGGTTATGGCAGTTGAGAGAACCAACGGAAGCCCTGCTGCCTGCGCCTCGATGGCTACAATCGGAAGCCCCTCATAAAGGGACGGGAGCAGAAACACATCCGACGCCTGCAGAATCTCCGCAATATCCGACCTTACTCCCAGGAATCGGATTCTGTCCGCGCAGGGAAGTTTCTGCGCATAATCCATAACCTGTTCCCTCAGCTCGCCGTTTCCTGCATAGAGAAGAACCGCGTTCTCCTCTTTCCTGCAAAGCGCGGCAAAAATATCCAGCAGCCGGTAAGGATTCTTCTGCTCTGATATCCTGCCGATATGGCAGACAACAAACTGATCTTCTACTTCAAGTTTCTTCCGGTATTCGTTCCGGATCGCTTCATTGTAATCATATCTTGCAGCATCGATCGCGTTCGGAATGACCAGCGCCTTCCTTTTCCCGTTTCCCTGCTTGCCGAACATGTAGTCTGCCGCAAGTTCGGAACATGCCATCCGACGGTCCGCCATAATCTTGAGAAACGGTCTGCACACTCTGTGCAGCATCACTTTGTCCGTAGACCCGTTGTGGCTGTGAACCACAATCTTTCTCCTCATCAGCCAGGGAATCAGCATGGAAAACGCTGCTCCAGCATCCAGGATATTAAAATAAACCGTATCATACTCCGGGTGTTCCCTGAGTACTTTCGCGAATCCCTTCCAGTGGCTTAACAGTTTCTTTCCCTTTGCCGGGATAAAATAAACAGAGGCTCCCTCTGCCCTGAGTTCACTGTCATATGCCAGGCCGGGAAAATCAGAAATAAAATCAAACTGCAGCCCGTATTTTTTCATACGTCTGGACATACCCAGAAGATATGTCTCAATCCCCCCCGGATTATCCGACATTCCGTATACCAGTATGTGCTTCATTGTTCCTCCTGAAATTCAGTCTCCACAACCATGCGGCACAGATACAACTCAATGTATCTGTCCCTTCTCAGCATAGATTCCCGGAAGTTTTGTCCTTACGATATAAAGAGCCTTTCCGAACAGGAGACATCCTGAAATAAAATGCAGCTTCATCATTTTCTGCAGAATTTTCAGATAAAGCGATCCTGCGTCGCATTCACGAACCACTTCAAGATAAAATGGATCCTCCAATGATTTCTTTACCCATTTTCTCTTTCCGGCGCAATTCATCTCTGACTTTGGATCATTATTTCTCATGAGCGCCGAAAAATAATAGCGCAGATATCTCTGCCCGAGAATGTTCTTCACTTTCGAATCAAACATTCCCCACCTTTTGTATGCTTCAGCCATGCTCTTTATCCTTTTCCGGCTAAGCTGGAAATAGTCTGCAACAAACTGTTTCGTAAGACTTTGATTCATCCGCTTGTTATAAAAATATCCTGTACATGATGAAACAGCCATGGAAGAAACATATTCAATGTAGGAAAGATTAAAAAAATAATCCTCGTACAAATGGCATGGACGGAACAAAATATCATGTTCCTTTACAATGTTAAGTTTATACAAATGATTACATTGATACCCGAACAGAGTTTTTTTCTCCAGGTCAATTACTTTTTTCCGAACTTCCCTGGCCGACTCGTAAAATGCGTCCTCAACCGTCACATAATTCTCACTGACCGCTTCACCTTTATCGTTGTAATAACGTTCGGTCATTCCCCAAACCACCGCGTCATACTGCTTCCCGCCGCACAGATCGAAAAGGGTTTCATACAGATTCCGGTCTATCTCATCGTCAGAATCAACAAAGGTCAGGTAAGTCCCTGTCGCCTTTTCTATCCCAAAATTCCGTGCTCGCCCTGCCCCGGAATTCTCATCCAGGTGAAACACTCTGACTCTTTCGTCTCTGTCCGCCCAGGCCTCGCACTTTTTCCCGCTGCCATCCGTAGAACAGTCATTCACCAGAATGAGTTCTATTGAACGGTAACTCTGCGAGAGAACAGATTCCACTGCTTTATCAATGTAATTTTCCGCATTATAAACCGGCATTACTATACTCAACAATAAACCGCTGTCCATTATCTTCCCACTTTCAGTTTTGTAAACAGTTTCGTGTTCTTCGTCTTCACATAAGTAATGATTTTTGCTTCCAGATAGGTAAGAAGCGTGCTCTTCCACTTCACTGGAAGAAGCATGATCTTCATATAACCCGAACGTGGTCTCGCATGCCTTGCCATCTCAGCAACACGGGGATTGGCAAGCATCTTTTTGATCTCGCGGCGCTTCTCCTTCTCTGTCATCTCGCACTTCGGATTGGTTACATTTTCCACACATCCGATAAATCGTTCAATGTAACGGCGGGCAATCATTTCCTTGCTCGCCTCATCCCATACATGCCACTCTTTGTACAGATTCACCATCCACCCGTGCTCTTCCTCACGTTTCTCGTACATTCCCGGACGATATGCCGCTGTCTCGGACTCTGTTCTTGCACGCAGGAAATGATAATACTGTCTGGATGTAACCGTCACACGCTCCACATTTCTCACAATACTTACATTAAACGGGAAATCATCCCAGAATGTAGTCGGGAAGCGCAGATTGTTTTCCATAATATATTTTGCCTCGTAAAGTTTATTCCACGGAGTATAGAGAAGGTTTTTGTCAAACAGCTTATATGCGTTTTTACGGAATTCCTCCTTATTTGGATAAACCGCGTCCTGAACTACATAGTCATCCGTCATATAATTGCCGTCTCCGATATATGTGTCAATATAGAAACCGGCAACCACCAGCTGCGCATTATCACGTTTTGCCAGATTATACATATCCTCCAGCATCTCCGGCTCTGCCCAGTCATCAGAGTCAAGGAAATAGAAATACTCTCCTTTCGCCATCTCAATCGCCATGTTTCTGGCGCTTGGCGCACCTCCGTTTTCCTTATGGATCACATGGATTCTGTCATCCTTTGCCGCGTACTCATCACAGATCTCACCGCTCCGGTCCGGCGTTCCGTCATCCACAATCAGGAACTCCCACTCCTTGAGTGTCTGTGCCTGTATACTCTCGATCGCCTTTCCGACATATTCCTCTACTTTATAGACCGGCATAATCACGCTGACTTTTATCTTATTATCCATTTGAATTCTCCCTGTTTTTTTACCTGCTCAGCTGTATCACTGGGCGTCTTCACTGTCCTCGTCCACAGCGTGGAACTCATAAATACATTCATTTCCCTGTCTTTTAAATGCTTCCGTGCTGTCCGATTTCAGCAGAACGATTGCTGTCTGGAACAGAAGCTGGATATCTTTGAATACACTGTAATTTTCAATGTACATCATATCCATCATCAGCTTGTCCTTCGGAGTTGTGTTATATTTCCCCGCTATCTGGGCATATCCGGTAAGTCCTGCTTTTACCCGCAGACGATAACGGAACTCCGGCAGTTCCTCCGTGTACGCTTCCACATTCTCGATCATCTCCGGACGCGGTCCCACAAAGCTCATATCGCCTTTCAGGATATTGAGGAGCTGGGGCAGCTCATCCATACGGATTTTGCGCAGGATTCTTCCTGGAGGCGTAATCCTGTCATCATCCTCTGACACAGAACGATTTTCCACATGTTCTTTCATTGTCCGGAATTTATATACTTTGAAGATATTTCCATTGATCGTGGCACGGTCCTGTTTGAAGAATACCGAACCGCCGTCATATGCCTTGATTGCAATCGCGCTCACGATCCAGATCGGAGATGTCACGATTCCCATAAGAAGCGACAGACCGATATCCATGCAGCGCTTAATGATACGCTGCTCCATGGTGAGCCCGGTCACATTATAATTGAGCATGGAAATATCATCCAGAAGATAGTACTCTGCGCTCATCTCCACAATGTCCTCTATCTCCGGATTGAAATAAACATTTTTTCTTGTCCGATAACAGTAATTTGTAATTTCGCTTCTCTGCGGAATCGGGATATTATACAAAAACACAGTATCCGCATCCGTCAGTTTTTTCAGCAGATTTTTGTCCTTATAGTCAAAAACAGCTTCGATCTCGTACTGTTTCTTATATTTCAGAATACCTCTGGTGATCTCATCCAGATCTTTCTGTGACGAGGTCACCACATAACACCGTTCCGGACGATGAATGCGGAAAAAGAGAGCATTCCCTGTATAGGCAAATATGGTGATCACTATGATCTGTACAATCATCGTAGCGATCAGCGCCCCGATACTTACGAACCTCAGTGCATAGATGCTCGGAGTGATCGTATTCATAATCATGAGCTGTACATATGTGACAACATCTGTGAAAATCACCGCCAGCGACATGGAGTAGATAATGGGCTTGCTCTTTCTCCTGCCCACATCAAACTTTCCGTAGATCATCATAAAGAGAAGACCGACTACCACAAACGTGATCAAGGTCGTTCCCATAGTTCTCGAAGGCCTGATCAGTGCCCTGTTCTCAATGGAAAGAAGCAGTACAAATATTGCCATGAGCAATATATATAAGAATATTTTCATGAAGAGCCATAAGAGAGACTCACATCTTTTTAATCTTTCGCGCATATCTCACCGCCTACTATAAACTTGTACCATTATATATGAAATGTCGGTTTTATGCAACCTCAGTCTTTTTCCGCCTTGTCCGCACAGCAGCCGTCCAGCATGACTCATGCGGAAAAAGCTCTGTGCCGCGTATAACGCAAATCAGCAGTATCTATCGATACTGCTTATCTGCGTTTTATTTATTTATACATTTCTTCGTAATATTTCTGGTAATCTCCGCTCGTCACTCTTTCCATCCAGTCTTCATGCTCAAAATACCATTTGATCGTAAGTTTGATTCCATCCTCGAATTTTGTTTCTGGATACCAGCCGATCTCACTCTTGATCTTATCCGGGGCAATGGCATATCTTCTGTCATGTCCCTTTCTGTCCTGCACGTATGTGATCAGATCATCCGTCACAAGGGCTTTTCTCGGATCACTGTCCGGAAGCATCTCGCGAAGCGTATCGAGAATAATATGGATGATCTCAATATTCTGTTTTTCATTGTGTCCGCCGATATTATAAGTCTCAAACAGACGTCCCTGCTCCTGAACCATATCGATTCCTTTTGCATGGTCTTCTACATAAAGCCAGTCACGGACATTCTTTCCATCTCCGTATACCGGAAGCGCCTTTCCGTGAAGTGCGTTATTGATGATCAGCGGAATCAGTTTTTCCGGGAACTGATACGGTCCGTAATTGTTGCTGCAGTTCGTTATATTTGCCGGGAATTTATACGTATCCATGTAGGACTTCACCAGCATATCGGAAGAAGCCTTGCTCGCCGAGTACGGGCTGTGCGGATCATACGGAGTTGTCTCGTAGAAATACTCCCCTTCCTTCTCCAGTGATCCGTATACCTCGTCCGTTGAAACATGGAGGAACTTCTTTCCTTCCTTAAACGTTCCGTCCGGAAGCTCCCATGCCGCTTTCGCTGCATTGAGCATTACAAGAGTTCCAAGCACATTTGTCTTTACAAACACCTCAGGATTGCGGATACTTCTGTCCACATGGCTCTCAGCCGCAAAATGTACAACTCTGTCAATATCATTCTCCTCAAAGATCTGGTTGATCTTTTCCGTGTCACAGATGTCTGCTTTTATAAAAGTATAGTTATCCCGGTTCTCAACATCTTTGAGATTCTCCAGATTTCCTGCATAAGTCAGTTTATCCACATTAATAATCCGGATCTCGTTGTCATATTTTTTAAACATATAATGAATATAATTTGATCCGATAAATCCGGCTCCGCCGGTCACTAAATAAGTACGCATATCGTCCTCCTTAAACATTTTCTCTGTTATTATACTATTATCCCCCGGGTTCTTCAATCTTTTCTCCGGTTTTTCTGACAACAGTTCAGAAAGTTCCCGTTGTACTGGAAATACAATACTGATCTCCCTGATCATCTGTCAGGTAAACATCCAGGTGATAATTCCCCGAAACAAACCCTGCACCTGCCAGATTAAATTCTGCAAAATATGTACCATCCGGCTGAGCAGACACCGGTATCCAGAACACATCGCTCTGATCGTCCGCGGTCCAGACTGCCGCGGAAACGGATGCAATACCGGTGTCCGCATTTTCAAAATTATTGATCACAATCCGCGCAGTCCCGGCTGCCGGATCCGGTATCTCTATCACAGCGTCCGCTGTAGGCGCACGGCCTTCACGCACTTTCAGCGCTGTGCTGTCCGGATCAACATCTGACGTCAGTTCATCCAGAAGTTCAGATCTCTTCGACAGTTCAGCGGTCAGCATATCTTTTCCGTAAAGCTCCACCAATGTCATCTCATCAGAGAACAGATTCGTTCCCAGCCCCAGGCGGTTTCCTTCTATCTCCACCCCAAGGCTGGCAAGCGTGGTCGGAAGGCTGTCAAACGTCGAATACTCCCGCCGCCACTTCGGATCTTCTGTTTCCACAGCGGAATTGATATATGCCGTATATACCTTTCTTTCATATCCTTCATCAGCTTCCACACAGAAATCGCTGTCCATTGTCAGATGATCCCCTGATATCACAACTGTCGTATTCTCATAGAAATCCTGCTGCTGTATCCATCTGACAAACTCACTGACCTGGCGGCTGGAACATGAAATCACATTTGCATATGTATTATCGCCATATTCATCCCCGCACGCTTCACATTCATAACCGTCTTCAAAATGAGTGTCAACTGTCAGCATTGTAAAATTAAACGGCTCGGAACGGGACCCCAGTTCTGTCAGCCTCTCTTTTGCATACTCAAAGAGCTTCGCGTCCTCGATCCCCCACCATACCCAGTAATCTTCCGGGAACTTGCCGAGATCCCGGAAATAATAGTAATCTTCTACATCATAATTGCCATGATCTGTAAAGTACAGGTCTCTGCCTCCGAAGACAGCGTCTGATCCGATCATGAACGTTTGATTATATCCCTGGTTTTCCAGAATATCGCCAAGAGCTGTAACACCGGGGAGAAACGTCTCCTGTGTGTCCATGGAATTTTCTTCAATTGGAAGCGCCAGAGGGAGCCCCGTAGTCTGTGCAAAAAGAGCCCCCATCGTCCACGTCGATCCGTTCAGACTGTATCCGCCGTTCAGCGCGGTTTCATCTCCCGAGAAATCCTCGTTTTCCTTTGCCAGTTCCGCAAGTTCGGGGATATAGTCGTCTTCAAATGCTCCGCCATTCTTTGTGGAGGAATACGTTGTTTCCATTGACTCAAGATAGATATAGATCAGATTCCTCTTCTGCTCAGGAAAAGTCATCACCGTCTCTGCCGGATCTACATAATGATTGTCAATGAATTCCGAATATGTACTGTTGTTTTCCGTGTAATTTCCGATATCAAGGCGCTCCCACATCACGTAAACGCCGCCTGCCACCAGAAGAACCGAGACAGCCAGATCAAGTGCTATCAGTATATGGTAAACTTTCTTCCGCTTTCTCACCACAATCAGAATCACAGTCAGAATCACGAGCGCTGCTGCAGCTGCCGGAACGCAGAATGAGATATAATCCCGTATCATGCCTCTGTTCGTTCCGTTCAGCGGAGCTCTTATCTGGAACATCAATTCATCCATGGACAGATTCGGCCATGTATCAAACATCCAGACAATGCTCCTGCATAAAAGTATTGAGAAAGCGCCGATCAGCACAACAAGCAGATTCCCGATACAGGCAAAACTCTTTTTAACTAATGATACCGCCTTTTCTTTAACCATTTTTAACCTTTCTTTAACATTTGATTAACATATTAATGATAACAGGGTTTGTTTCAATATTCCAGCTCTTTTTTCTTTTTTCGACACGGTTGTTTTCCTTTTCGGCATGATTTGTATTATATAAGCTCCGAATCATAATGCCTATTAAACAAACCTTACATATAAACACATAAAAACACCTTCGCAAAATAAGCAGTTCGCATTCTATACCGCAAATTCTGCGAAGATGTTTTCTTCAGGCTTCACCCGCACTTTTCTATAGTCACAATCTTTTCCTTATTAATCCTGACTTTTTATCAGAAAGCACTGATACTATCCAAGGATTTTACTGAGCTTCACCACTATTATTAAATGTATAGGTCTTACCGGAAATAGTAAGAGTTTCATTTTTCGCCATTCTTCCGTCTGCTTTCAGATAATAACTCTTCCCATTTTCATGAACCCACTGATTTTTGAACATGGATCCTGTAAGCTGAACACTTCTGTCCACCGCAAAGTAATACCAACTATCCGTAATCCAGTACCACCCTTTAACCATACTGCCAATCGGATGGTCATCTTTTTCTACGCGGCAATAATATGTATATCCTCCTACAGTAATCAATCCTTTCATCATATCCCCTACTTTGTGTCCCGGGCTCGCTGTTTCATTCAGATAATACCATTCTCCTTCAATGAAAGACCAGCCAATATGCATACTGCCTTCCGGGTGTCCCGCCTGCGTTATAGGCGTCAGATAATACCATGCGGTATCAACCCATTTCCATCCTTTTGCCATAGTACAATCACTATTTACATAATACCAATACCCCTGATCCTCAATCCATTGATTCCTGAGGGCATATCCATTTTCATCAAAATAATACCAGTCACCATCAATTTTTTTCCATCCGTTTTTCGGATAACTTCCATCATTATACTGATACCACCATGTAGTTTTTCCTTGATCCCACACCCATTTTCCATCACTCACGCTGCATACGCACTCCAGAATTCCATCCCATGGAAAATCGTAATAAGTTCGGATATGCGATTCAGTTCCGGACTGATCGCCTGCCGATGAATCAATCGCCCCGCTAAATTCAGCCAGCTGATTACTCCCTACACACATAGCGGTATGGTTTATTTCATTTAAATAAATATCTCCGCTTTTTGCTGTATATCCTGAATTTTTCGAATGCCACCGAAAGTTTCCCGTTCCGGTCATAAGCTGACGCATATTTCCAGTATAAGTTGCACCTCCGCAGTTGATCCCTGCTGCTGTATAAGCGGAAATAACCGCACTGGAGCAATCCCTGTCTCCTTTCGCCACATTATAAACCTTTCCATTCACTTCCACTGCGCATGTTCCCGAATTATTTCCCCAGCGGTTTGTCTGGCTGTATCCATGCTGACTGCAATTGCACAAATGTCTCATTAACTGCACTGCTACATCTTTTAATAACATAATTTACTCCTTCCTGCTGCTATTTTGCAGCATAAAACTTAATTAATGCAGAAAGCACTACTCGCTTTCTCCTCTTTTACTTTCTTTTTATTGATCTTTGTTTCCCTGTTTAATAATCTGATTTACATAAGTACTAAGCCCTGCTGCGATCGTCCCCTGGACAACCGCTGTAAAAATCGCTGTTGCAATTTCTTTTCCCGTCTTTATAGGATATGTTGCAATTACCCAGACTGCACAAACCAAAATTCCCACAACGCCAAGTATGAGCGGAATGTACTTATCTTTAACAAGACTGGATTTTTTCATAGCAGATCCAACAAAATACAACATAACTGCAACAACAATCAACTCAGGATCAATATACTCAAACACTTGATTCACAATCGTTCCCTCCTTAATAAATCCACCTGTTATCAACCTCCTTTCTCACAAATTTTGATTCACATTATGAATCACCAACTACAGTTTGCCTTTTTTACAAAATACCCTCAATTTTGCTGTCACCTCTTTCTCAACATGATTGACATTGGCTAAGTTTTCAAATATAATTAGACTGTCAACCAAATGTTAAACAAAGCCTTTGTCCGTTATTAGCTTCTTTTTCTAAGCTATTTACATATTAGCATTGTTTTCAAAGTTTGTCAACGGATTTTGGCTTTGATTTCAAAATTATTTTGAGGTGTTAATATGTATTCAATTTTTGAACAACTCTGTAAAGAAAAAGGGGTCACGGCTTACAAAGTATGCAAAGAGACAGGACTGACTACAGCAACAATCAGCAACTGGAAAGCTGGGAGATATACTCCCAAACAGGAAAAGATGCAGAAAATAGCAGATTATTTTGGTGTATCTCTTGAGTATCTTATGACCGGAAAAACAAAGGAGGGTGATAAAAAATACTACCTGAATGAAGAAACTGCCCAAATGGCACAGACACTCTTCGAAAACAAAGAGCTCCGAGTGCTGTTTGATGCAGAAAAAGATGCCTCACCAGA
>DXGZ01000049.1 GCA_019113645.1 Candidatus Mediterraneibacter vanvlietii
CGGACATGGACGTTAGGGCAGACGGCGAGATTGTTTGAGCGAATGCGAGTTGCTCGCCGTCTGTCCTTGCATTTAGTCCATGGTCGGAACTTCTTAGATTCACTTAGACCCTGGAGCGGAACCCTGAACATCCCCTCAGCATCAGCAGAATACGTCTTAAAATGCTTCCCTGTTTTCGGAAATATCGTCTCAAAAGTCAACGAACGTAATCAACTAAATAGCTGAAGTGTTTTCTGAAATTTAGAAAAATATATTGACAGTTTCTAAGAAATGTGGTATCTTATAAAAGTTCTTACGGAACATATTTCTGGGGGATTAGCTCAGTTGGGAGAGCGCCTGCCTTGCAAGCAGGAGGTCACGAGTTCGACTCTCGTATTCTCCACTTCAACAGTGAATACTGTTGTTACAATTAAATATTCCTCCTTAGCTCAGTCGGTAGAGCATTCGGCTGTTAACCGAAGTGTCGTTGGTTCAAGTCCAACAGGGGGAGCTGGAAATCCTCATGTTACATATGTAATGTGAGGTTTTTTCATTCTCTAAATTCAGTAACATATCAATGAAATACATATCTATGGGGTACATGAACTTGTGTCAGCATTTCTTTCAGAAAAAAATCCACATAGAATTATAAGACGCTTGTATAAAATTACGGACGTTTTTGATATAGAATTTAATAGTATGGGAATAGAATTAATGGATTTTAAAATGTCATAGGTAACTATTAACTATAAACTTATTATACGAGGAGGATTAGAAGAGAAGCTGCGGGTTGCCCGATATCGTGAGAAAAGCGAAAAGACAGGGGAAGAAAAATGGGTATGGCTGGTAACAACCAGCAAAGAGATTGATTATAAGATTTTGTGGAAGATGATGCATAAGAGATGGGATATTGAAGAGAATGCATTCCATCAGCTAAAGACTTATTATCATGCAGACCATTGTTACTGTCATGAAGCAGTAAAAGTGATCTTTCTGTTAATGTTGATAGCATTTAACATACGGGAAATGTATCTGTACCGGCGGATCCGTGGATTTGAGAGAAGTAAGATTACAAGGAAAAGTGTAACGCGAATCTTTCGGGATGATCTGCAGGCGGAGTATGATAAAATAAAAGCATACAAGTCGGATTTATTGAGACATAAGTGACTCGGAATAGATTTGTCAGACACTGTCTGACAAATTCAGAAAAGGGGAACATAATTATGAGTGAAATTGTATCGAATCATATGTTGGATAGGCTAATTGCTGAAATTGAGAAAACGGTAACAGATGCAAGGAATCAAATTAGAAAGATAGGAAGATTATATTACTGGGAATGCCAATAGCATTTACGCGAAATCCTTTATGATGCAAGAGGTTAATCACATCTATATCCCATCAAATTAGGGGGAACGGCACCTGCTATCGAAGAAATATTAATCAGAGCTACTGTATCTAAAAAATAACAGATGATTTTACTGGCTTTCCTGCGAATATCAAGATTTTTAAAGGATACATTTTCCAAGAAAATTTCTCTGGTATTGGTGAAAAAGTCAAGACTGCACAGGTATTAGCCCGATAGGAGAATAATGCCTGTGCAGGTCTAAGTATTTTGGAAACTGTTTAGTATATTTTACACCCCTGAATATGCAGAAAATCCGCCATCGATCGGAATGCACACTCCGGTGATAAAGCTTGCTGCGTCATTGTTGATCAGAAAGAGCACCGCGCCTGTTAGTTCTTCCGGATCACCAAAACGTCCCATCGGTGTCCCGGCAAGGATCTTCCCTGTACGTGCTGTCGGTGTACCGTCTTCATTAAACAGAAGACTCCGGTTCTGGTTGCCTACCAGGAAACCCGGCGCGATCGCGTTAACACGGATGCCGGATTGTGCGAAATATGTGGCAAGCCACTGTGTGAAGTTTACAATAGCTGCCTTGGCGCCTGAATAAGCCGGAATTTTCGTAAGGGGCGTATACGCATTCATGGAAGCAATATTCAGGATGTTGCCGTTTCTGTCGATCATATCCGGTGCAAATACCTGAGACGGGATCAGTGTGCCGAGCCAGTTAAGTGCAAATACGAATTCAACACCGTCTTTGTCAAGATCGAAGAAAGTCTTGCAGTTTTCAATGTCCTTTGCTTCGAAATGAAATTCGTTGTCTGTTGTGGCCCGGGGATTATTCCCTCCTGCTCCGTTGATGAGCACATCACACGGCCCGAAGTCTGCCAGGATCTGTTCGTGAACCTGATCCATAACGGCACGGTCAAGGACGTTTGCCTTATAAGCCTTTGCAGTGCCGCCTTCAGCGGTGATCTCATCGACAACCTTCTGAGCCGCTTCTTCATTCAGGTCGAGTACAGCAACTTTTCCGCCAGCAGCAGCAAGTGTCTTTGAGAACATACTGCAGATCGCGCCTCCGGCGCCGGTGACTACGCATACTTTTCCAGTAAGATCTGTATTCAATACATTTTTTTCCATAATGTTTTCTCCTCCTCCTCTTTATCTGCTTCCGTTTTTCATAGCTTTTTCACATGCTTCAAACAGGCCGTTGATATATGCCGCGCCAAGCGCTCGGTCATACAGTCCGTAACCCGGTTTTCCGGTCTCTCCCCAGATCATTCTTCCATGATCCGGACGGACGTATCCGTCAAATCCGGTTTCAACGAGGGCTTTGGTTATCTCATACATGTCCAGTGAACCGCATTTTGAGAGATGGGCCCGTTCCTCAAAGGATCCGTCCTCCATGATCTTTACGTTGCGCATATGCATAAACCCGATCTTACCCATGGAGGAATATTTACGCACAAGCGCCGGTATATCATTGAACTTCGCACAGCCCAGTGATCCTGTACACAGGCAGAGCGTATTGCTTGGGGAATCTACGATCGACAGATAGCGATCCAGATTCTTTTCACAGGTGATTACCCGGGGCAGACCGAAGATCTGGTACGGGGGATCATCCGGATGTAGCGCCATCACAACTCCGCATTCTTCAGCTACAGGAATTACTTTTTTCAGAAAGATTTCAATATTTTCCCACAGACCTTCCTCTCCAAGTTCTCCATATGCCTGGATCAGGCTGCGGACTTCATCCTGAGTGTAACTGGCATCCCATCCGGGCAGATGGATATCGTCTTTGAGAGGATCGAGGCCTTTCAGCTGATCCCAGTACATGACAAGGCTTGTGGAACCGTCAGGAGCTTTTTTGTCAAGCTGGGTTCGTGTCCAGTCAAATACAGGCATAAAGTTGTAAGTGATGCATTTGATCCCGTATTTTGCGCAGCGGCGGATGTTTTCGCAGTAGACATCGATATGTGCATCCCGCTTTTCTGTCCCCAGTTTGATATCTTCGGATACGGGGATGGATTCTACCACATCAAATATCAGGCCGTGAGCTTCACACTGTGCCTTCATTTTTGCAAGGCTTTCTTCCGGCCAGACTTCCCCCGGTTTTACATCATATACGGCCGATACGATCGAACGCATCCCCGGGATCTGGGAGATATACTCCAGAGAGATGGGATCGGAATCACCGTACCAGCGAAAAGACAGTTTCATATTTATCTTCCTCCTTTTTCCGGAGCTATATAGTTCCATACATTGTTAAAACAGATATCCTCTATGATCTTGCCAATCCCGTCATAGTCTTCGGGAGCCATGCCCCTGTCGATCCATTCACCTACGATCCGGCAGAGGATGCGCCGGAAGTATTCGTGTCTGGGATAGGAGAGGAAGGAACGGCTGTCTGTCAGCATACCGACAAACCGGCTGAGCACGCCGATGCTGGCAAGTGACCTGAGCTGGGCGGTCATGCCGTCGATATGGTCGTTGAACCACCAAGCGGCGCCGAACTGGATCTTGCCTGTTGTGCTGCTGTCTTGGAAACATCCTGCGGCGGCTGCAAGTTTGTCATTATCAGCGGCGTTCAGTGTATAAAGGATTGTTTTCGGAAGCCTGTCTTCTACGGCCATCCGATCCAGCAGTGCAGCGAGGGAAGCCGCGGAGAGAGTATCTCCGATACTGTCACATCCGATATCAGGTCCAAGCGTACGGTAATACTTTGTGTTCACATTGCGGATGGCGCCTATATGGAGCTGCATGGTGAAATCTTTCTTAGCGTACAGTCCGCCTAGCCAGTCCATCATCTGAGACTGGTATGCAGATGCCTCGTGTTCTGTGGGTATCTCACCGGCCAGCGCTTTTGTGACGGCTTTTGCTGCGGCATCCTCATCCCACACTGTGAAATCGGGTGAGCCGAAAGAGTGATCAGACAGCCGGCAGCCATGGGCGGCAAAATATTCCATTCTTTCAGAGAGCGCCCTGTGTACGTCGTCGATGCTGCTGATCCTGATACCGGCGGCATTCCCGAGCTTCTCCATATATGCCGGGAAACCGGAATCTGTGATGTTCAGAGCTTTTTCCGGACGGAATGTAGGGAGCACTTTTACGGAAAAGGTATCATCCTCTGCCAGCAGTCTGTGATATTTCAGATCATCCGCCGGATCGTCTGTGGTACACAATGCGCGTACATTGCTCTGGACGATCAGCTGACGCGCGGAACCCTCCGGACTCTGCAGTTTCGCATTGGCATGGTCGTATATGCTGGCAGCAGTATCACTGCTGAGCAGATCATCGATGCCGAAAAAGCGTTTCAGTTCCAGGTGGGACCAGTGATAGATGGGATTTCCTATCAGCCCCGGCATGATCGATGCAAACCAGTCAAATTTTTCCCGATATCCCGCGTCTCCGGTAATATACTTTTCCGGTATCGCGTTTGCCCGCATCACGCGCCATTTATAATGATCGCCTGCCAGCCATGCCTCGCCGATGTCTGAAAATCTTTTGTTGCCATAGATTTCAGCCGGGTCGAGATGACAATGGTAGTCAAAGATGGACATGCCTTTTGCATGTTCATGGTAGAGGCGGCGGGACGCCTCTGTGTTCAGAAGAAAATCTTCATTGATAAATGTCTTCAATTTTTCTGCTGCCTCCTTTTAATAGCTGTAAGGCTTATATCAGATGTTTTACATTGCCTTCCGTGATTCCGGCTTCGTTGAACGCATCTACTCTCACCCAGTAGTCTCTGCCTTTTATCAGGGCGCCGATCCGCTGCTCCGGATGAAATACCATATAGCTGTGGTAAAGTTTCTGCGGATTTTCACCCCACAGGATGTTGTATCCTAAAGCGCCGCTGCCCTGGATTTTCACATTCATATCCAGATCACCGATACGTTCAGCTGTAAATTCCGGGATCTCAGGCTTTTCTTTCTGCTGTATTCCAAATACGCGCAGCCCGGAGATACAGGGCTGCTGTCCGTAAGGAACTTCTTTCACAGTCAGTTTCAGATAACGGAGATGCTTTCCTTCTTCCCATACGATAAGATCATGAGTCAGGTCTGTGTCTGCCTGTGATTTGTCCGCCAGCACTTCATAAACCTCTCCATCTTCTGCTCCCTCCAGGATCCATCTGGTCTTCAGGGCTCTCTCTTCAATATATCTTGGCTGGGTCGCAGCGCCTCCGATCTTTCCCGGCACCGGGATATCGATCCGGTCATCTGCGAAGTTGATCTGGACCGCGTGTACATCTGATTCCATGCCCAGATCAAGACAGATCCATTCTCCGGGATCAGCCGATCCGGCGCGCCACCAGGTCTGCACGTTCTCATCCACGGCTTTTTCCGGCCCTTTTCCTTCTTCAGATGAAGACGCCTGCACAGATTTTCCATAACTTAAGAGATACCATTTCGGATCACACCATGGATCTTTCTTTGCGTCTTCCACGGACACAGGCCAGTCTCCGTATCTCTGATTGCAGAACAGCTCCCCCTCTGCGTCAAGACCGGCAGGCCAGATTCCTACACGGCGCTCAAAATCATGGTTCACGCTGATCCGCATGGTTGCCGTGTGCCACAGACATCCGTCAGTGTCTTTCATCGTTGAGCCATGGCCGGCGCCGGGGATGAATCCGCCCGGCTTGTAGGAATAAGGATTGTTCTGAGCAAGGGCGAAAGAACCGAGGGGGCTGTCGCTTACATACACGCCGTCAGTATAGATATTGTATTGGGTTCCGGGGCATGCATACTGAAGATAATATTTCCCGTTAAACTTGTCCATCCATGCTCCTTCAATGTAAGGTTTCTGACTGAACATCCCTTTTACCAGAGGCTTGTAAGCATCCGGGAAATCTGCGTCTGTCATATGCTGCGCCTGAAGGAATCCCTGATAACAGGCATCAATTTCTTCTTCTGTCCGAGGCAGGAGCGTATGGTCTTCCCCGCATCTTTCGTATCCGATCGAGAAAGCGTTACCGGTGATCAGGACCCGTTTTTCCCCGATCTGATGCATCGTTTCCGGATCCAGCTCCACTCCCCATATTGGCGTCATGTTGGAACATCCCCAGTAAAAATACAGTCTGCCGTCGTCATCTAGGAACATATGGGGATCCCAGAAATCAAATGTCCCTTTTATTTTCTCGTAAGGTCCGTTCAGGATATCTTTCGTCCGGTAAAAGTTACAGACCTCTCCACGTTTTGACGCGCAGAAATATACGTATTCTCCTCTGACGCACACATCCGGAGCATAATCATAGAAAGGCAGACCATCCGGCAGGCGGTGGTTCTCCCAGTGAGCCATGTCATCGGACACCCACACCCCAAGCGTCATGGATGCAAAAATATAATATCTGCCTTTAAAGCAGATCAGCGACGGATCTGCTGCTTCTCTTGCCACTTTGATTTTTTTTTGCCGCTGATCATCATTAAACTGATAACGGTAGTTTACATTGACCGGGTTGCAGTAATATTTCATCCTGGTTTCCTCCTTCCCTTTTCATGTCATACATATCTGTTCATAAATTCCGCACTGAGCTGGAATGATTTGATTGGCGATTTATCGACCCAGTTTTTATGGCTTTCAAGGACTACAGCGTCCACGCCATTCTCTTTTGCGACCTGTACCATCTCTACAAGATTCATATTGCCGTACCCAAGTTCCATACTGTCTGATTTCAGGATCTGTCCAGCCGGTCCGCTGACTCTTGTTCCCCGGTCATTGATGTGATAAAGCTTCATCCTTGTTCCCAGACGTTTCATCAGAGGGATAGTGTCGACGCCTGCCTCTGTGGGCCAGTAGGAGTCAAATTCAAAGTTTACATATTCCGGATCCGTTTTTTCGATCAGCAGCTCATAAGCCGGTATCCCCATCTCAACTTTGCGGAACTCACAGTTATGATTGTGATAGAGAAGAGAAATTCCGCCTTCTTGCATGAGCTTCCCTGCCCGGTTCAGCCGGTCGGCAAGATCAAGGACAGCCGATTTGTCTGAATAATCAAAGCGGTTCATACCGGTGATCACTACGTACTTTGTGTCAAACGACCTTGCTTCCGATATGATTTCATCAGGCACCCGAAGGATACTCCCCAGATCTTCATGTACACTGACAACTTTCAGACCGGTATCGCGGATTAGCTGGTGCCAGTCCAGTTTTGCGGTCTTTCCTATGGGCATTCCGGCCAGAGATGTCAGGATCTTAACGATGGGAGGCATCTTTTTGATCATAAAACCATTCAGCTCGATCCCTTCGTATCCGGATTCTTTCATAAGTCGGATTGTTTCTCTGGCTTCCTCCTCGGATCCCATAACAGTTCCAAGCTGGATCATCTGTATCGCTTTTACAGGCATGTCTTACCCACCTCCGGTTTCCGTATTTTCTGAAGCGCAGCATTTAACCCTTTGATCTGCTCCGGTTTTATGGCGTCACCTGCCGAGTTGAGCAGGCTCTCCAGAGTCATCCGTGACATCATCCGGAGAAGATTTGGATTATCTTTCACACTTTCCGCAACATCTCCGCGGCTTGCAGCCGCGCCTTCCATCAGTTTTCCTACGATCGCGGCTGTCCTCGGGTCAGCCAGCAGATCTCCGTAGGTATCTTTGATAGAATAGCAGTTTTCGTTGAAATCCTCTTTATCAAACCAGTTGACGACGCCGCCCTTCTGGATATACTGATAGGATGGATCCGGTTCGGATACTTTACGGATAAAGATCTCATCCCGGAGCTCATCAGCTGCTCCTGCCACAGCCTGGATCCTGTGCGCACCCGAAAGCGGTATCCGGAATCGGAAACAGTAACTGCCCTCTATGGTCCCGGTCTTTTTTCCGTCTACGAAAAGAGTAACTTCCGGCTGATTACTGTACACTTTTATTTCCGTGATATCTTCGGCGCGGTTTACATACCGCTTTCCGCAGATATGGACGAAGGGATCGCTGCTCCAATGCGCTTTATAAAGATAGAAGGCATCTTTCTTTGTCTTTCTGTCCATGGTCACAAGGCCCTTCTGGTTTACTCCGTGTTTTCCTCCTTCATCACGGCCGTCTGCCGCGAAGTCAAACATATTCCAGACGTGGGTAGCCCACAGGAAAGGTCTCTGTTCGATCATATCAAGAATGTGCTCATGATAGACAGTCTGATAGGACTCGGTGTAATCTCCCCGTTTCGGTTCTGCAGCCTGGAACGCCGGATTGGCGTCCGCCCCATATTCCGAAAATCCGATGCAGCGGTCAGGGTATTTCCTGTGATACTCGTCAAAGAAACTGTCGTTCTGGGACAGTTCTCCCAGATACCATCCGAAATACAGATTGTAACTTCCAATATCCGGGATCGTAAGCAGTTCACTGTCCGTTTCCAGCATGAACACATGAGCCATTGTAGTAGGCCGTGTATAATCCAGCTTATGGCACAGAACATTCAGGAGTCTGTGATTTTCCAGAAGATCCTCTGTTACTCCGCCTGCAGCTGAAATTTCATTGGAAAGGCCCCAGCAGGCAATACAGGGATGGTTATAGTTCTGTATGATCAGCTCTTTCATCTGGCTTAACGTATTTTCTCTGCCGTTTTTCATATGAAGCGTAATATATGGGATCTCCGCCCATACCACCATGCCGGCTTCATCGCAGATATCGTAGAAATACTGAGCGTGCTGATAGTGCGCCAGCCGGATTGTGTTTGCACCGATCTCCCGAATCAGTTCCAGATCTTCGCGGTGCATTTCTTTCGTAAGCGCGTTCCCGACGCCTGCACGGTCCTGATGTCTCGATACTCCCCGCAGAGGGTAGGAGCGCCCGTTCAGGAAAAATCCGTTCTCAGGGTCAAATTTCATCTGCCGGCATCCGAATCTTGCGGATACCTGATCCATTTTTTCCCCATCTGTATACAATTCCGCCTGAATCGTATACAGATAAGGATCATCCAGCCCGTTCCACAGATGTGCGTTCTCCAGTTCGAATTCCGCCTCCGCGCATCCGTCTGCCACAGTGCAGCATTTACTCTGCCCTCCCAGAGTAAATGTTACCTGCTGTCCATCCTTTGTATTTTCGGTCCATGCGGTCACAGATACTTTTGCCTTACCTGCCGGAAGACCTTTTTCATCGGTTCCAGTCACTTCTGTCTCCGGCGTTACACGGATCCCCGGGGATCCAGCGTATCCCAGCGCAAAGTGTGTCTCAGGCACCGCGATCAGGCTTACGTCACGGTACAGTCCGCCATAGAAGGTGAAATCTGCTTTCTGCGGATATACTCTGTCGTTGTCCCCGTTGTCTACAGAAACTGCCAGATCATTATCTTCTTTCAGATGTTCGGTCAGGTTTACCCGGAATGTGGAATAGCCGCCTTCATGGTGAGCCAGATGCTCCCCGTTCAGGTATACATCCGCAGTCATTGCGGCGCCTTCGAACTCCAGCCAGATTTCCTGACCGGTCAGATACTCACCTGTCTGATCACAGTGAAAAGCATCTGCGATTTCGCTTTTTTTCATTTTTTTTGTATACCAGCAGGTTCCGCGGTAGTAGTCATTTCCCCCGTCCTGTCCGTCCTTGGCGTTCCATGTGTGGGGCAGCGTCACTGCATCTCCGCACAGTGAACCGGCATCTGCGGCATCGCCCGCGGCTTTTATAAATTTCCATCCGTTGTTAAATAATATTTTTTTTCTCATTTTTTCTCCTTACTTTTCTATCAGTCTGCCAAGCACTTTCAGGCTTTCTTTCGGGTATCTTGTCTGTGTGGAACGGTCCACTGCGATCAGTCCGAATGTCATGGCAAATCCTTTCTGCCACTCGAAGTTATCCAGCAGAGACCAGTACATATATCCTTTCAGCGGAATCCCGTCTGCAATGCACTGCTGCAGGCTGTCCGCAGCTTCTTTGATAAATTCACATCTTCTCGCGTCATCATCCGTAGCAATCCCGTTTTCCGTTACGATCAGATCCCCTTTGAAGCTTTCACTCACTTTTCTTACTACATCGGCGATAGCTGCCGGATAATCCTCATAACCCATCTGCGTACGTGGCGCTCCCTCAGGCATATCGGCTCCGCCGTTTTTATCGAAAAACTTTCTTGTGTAGCACTGCACGCCCAGAAAATCATCATTTTTGATATAAGGAAGATAATGCAGAAATTCATCATCCCACTCTTTTTCTGCAAAGGATTCACCTCCCGGACGCGCCACCATGTCGTGAAGAGACAGGGTAAGGCCGATCTTCAGATGAGGGCACTCTGCTTTCATGGCATCTCTGGCTGCTTCATGAGCTTTCATTACCAGAAGATCTCCCTCTGGTGTACACTGGGAGACAAATGTATGCATTTCCCCGGGATTTTCAAGGCCGAACGCTTTCGCACACTCCATCATGCCAAGCATCATATTTTCTTTATTCAGATTGATGCCGACTTGTACATTACTTTCTTTGCTTTTTGTTTTCCCCTGATCCGCTGCTTTCTGCTGCCCTGACATCCGGTGCATCATTTCTTTAATTAGCGCCGCAAGCTGAAGACGCATATTTGCCTCATTTATAGTGCAGATATATTCCATCTGATCGCCAAGTTCTCTTACCAGTCTCTGGCAGTATGACGCAAAAAGATCCGCCACTTCCGGGTTCTCCCAACCACCCATGGAGATCAGCCATTTGGGAGAGGAAAAATGCATCATTGTAACGATCGGCGTAATTCCGTTCTCATGGCAGCAACGGAGCACGTCTCTGTAATGTTCCACTTCCTTTTCATTCCAGGCATCCTTTTCCGGCTGGATCCTGGACCATTCGACAGAAAAGCGGTAGCTGTTTAGACCTGCCTCTGCCATCAGCCGGATATCTTCCCTGTAATGGTTATAGTGATCCACCGCATCCAGTGACGGTTCGTTGAATGTACTGTGTGGTACCTGCTCCTGCACCCAGTAATCGTTATAAATATTATTTCCTTCTACCTGGTGTGCTGCAGTTGCTGCTCCCAGCATAAATCCTTCTGCAAATTTTTCCATTTTTTTCGTCCTTTCTGAAATCAGATCCTTTTCATTGCAGGTTAATTATATATCTGCTCTTCTGAATCCCATGTCTTCATTTTCGTTTTTACGTTCACAATTTCATGTTCTTTATTTCGCTGTCATATCAGATGACCATATTTTCTCTTGTAAACCGATCCGGCGATAAAGTATAATGACCTTACAAAATCTGAACGTTAAAAAGGAGGCTGCAGTTCATGCATTTAAAAGCAGATACAGATATGTCAAATTTCCTGTCAGCAGTTCGACAATGCTCTTCCGAAGTGTTTTTTGAAACACAGGAAGGCGACTGCCTAAATTTAAAATCCATACTGAGCCAGTATATTCTCTGTTCACTTGTCAGCGAACCGGAAATGCTCGCCAATGGGATCATACGGTTATCCAGACATTCGGATATGGAATTTCTGACTGATTATCTGGAGGATGACAATGACAATTGATGAACGCCTTTCCTTTTTCCATGAACTAATAGGTTGTAACTACCAGGTATATCTCTGGTGTTATTCTGCGGATCTTACGTTACTTCATACAGACTGTTCTCCAGGGAATGCCTCCGGCGATGCGGTATCTCTGGCGGATTTTTCATCCTCTCTGCTGGATTATGTAAAAAGCGGAGGGCGGATGCCGTTTATTCTTGATACTCTTCCGGGCCTTCTTTATATAGCGGCATTTGAATATACAGGATCCTCTCTGAACCGGATCCACATCATGGGGCCTGCGTTTACAGGACGGAATTCCCATCTTCTGCTGAAAAAAGAACTTGACAACAGAGATTTTTCTGTTCAGCTGCGCTCTGTGATCTTCCGGCAGCTGGATCGGATTCCCATCATTCCGACAAATCAGCTCTATCAGTATACGGTTATGTTCCACTACTGTATTACAGGGGAACATATCACAGCCAATGATATTCAGTTTTCTCCCGGAAGTGATGCGTCCGGTCCTGATGAGCTGAACCTGATCTCAGAAGAACATCGTGGTGTGTGGACTGCAGAACAGGCACTTCTTAAAATGTTCCGGGACGGAAATCCGGATTATAAAAAAGCTCTGGAACGATCTACCTCGCTGAGCAGCGGGATTAAATCAGACACAGGTGATTCCGTCCGTCAGCAGAAAAACAATCTTCTCGTTCTTCTGACCCTGTGTTCCCGCGCATCCATAGAAGGCGGACTGAATCCATCTGTGGCATACACGCTGAACGATTTGTATGCCGGTCAGATCGAAGACTGCAGGACAACATCCGCCCTCTCCGCGCTGGCACGAAAAATAATGGAAGATTTTGTACAGAAGGTTCAGCATGCAAAAGCAGATAACGGTATTTCGCCCCAGATCCAGGCTGTCTGCGATTATATAACCATGCATCCGAAAGAAAAGTTTTCCATTACTGATTTTGCAAAACGCACAGGGTATACGGAATATTACTTTTCACATAAATTTAAGCAGGAAACCGGAAAAAGCGTTGCCGAATATATCCGGAGCGCAAAGATAGAACATGCATGCATCCTTCTTTCGGGCACCCATATGGGCATTCAGGAGATCAGCGATGAACTGGGTTTCGCATCCCGCAGTTATTTTTCCTCTTCTTTTCAGAAAGAAACCGGAATGTCCCCCAGCAAATACCGCAGGAAAAATTCCAGGACATAATATTTATCTTTCATTAAATCGTGAATCTGTTAAAAAATTCATGAATCACCCTTATTCTTGACGAATTATTTAACAGATTCACGATTTTTTAAACTCCATTCTTTTGCATTCCTCATATAATCCTCAATATAGATACAAACGAAAATATCTGACACATTGGAAGGAGAGAAACAGATATGTCTGAAAAACACAAATTGACACAAAGTGAGATCGACGGTGTGCAGTACCGCCGTGCAAAATTATGGCAGATCATCTTATATGCCTGCAACGGTATGGTAGGAATGAGCGTGTATTCTCTGATCGGTCTGGCAAGTTACAGCGCCAGCATCGGTTATGGGATCACAACACTGGTGGTTGGCTACATTCTGACCGGAACCCGTATCTTTGACGCAATCACGGACCCTATGGTAGCGTTCCTGTATGACAGGATCAACACAAAGTTCGGAAAACTGCGGATCATGCTTGCAGGGGGATTTATTATAGAAGCGATCGCACTTCTGGCCATGTTTGATTTTGCATCCAGTAAAGGATTCGGAACGATCGTGTTTATCTCGCTTTACTGCCTGTATGTCATCGGTTATACCATTACAAATATGACAGCACAGACAATCCCGGCGCTTCTGAGCAACGATCCGAAACAGCGTCCTGTGATCGGTGTATGGACAACAGCCTTCAACTATCTGGTACCTATGGCAATGACGATCGTACTGAATGTTGTGCTGCTCCCCATGTTTGGAGGTACATATAATCAGGCTTTTCTCAGTACTGCATGCCGCGTATGCCTGCTGGTCGGTCTGATCGGTATTATTCTCGTATGTATCGGCGTTTCCGGTATTGACAAGCCGGAGAACTTCGTTGGAACAGGTGAAAAGAAGGAGCCTCTTAAGGTTCGTGATATGATCGATGTCCTCAAAGGAAATCGGCCGCTTCAGTGCTATATTATTTCGGCAGCATCCGACAAAATCGCACAGCAGGTCGCTTCCCAGTCTATTGTTGTGACTCTTATATTCGGAATCGTTATCGGCAATATGGGCCTGAGTACGATCCTGAGCGCCATTGGAATGCTCCCGTCCATTATTTTCGCAATCCTCGGCGCAAAATACGCCGGGAAATACGGCAGCCAGAAGACGATTGTTGTGTGGACATGGATCGCCATGATCATCGCAGCTGTTACCATTGTCTTCTTCACGCTCATCAATCCGTCCAATATTTCAGTCATGCTGAGCCCGTTCATGATCCTTTATGTCATCCTGACTTTTGCGCTGAATGGAGCAAAGATGTGTGTCACGACGGCAAATACTTCATTCATGGCTGACATTATCGACTACGAACTGGACCGGAGCGGCCGTTATGCTCCTGCCGTTGTCACCGGTGTATACAGCCTGATCGACAAGATCGTATCTGCTTTCGGTGCAACCATAGCTGCTGCTGCAGTCGCCCTGATCGGTTATACGACCACCATGCCGCAGCCCGGGGATCCATGTACATCTGCAGTTTTCTGGACAGCTATGGCTTTGAATTACGGCATGCCGATCCTGGGATGGATATGTACGATCGTTGCCATGCGCTTCTGCCATCTTGACAAAGAGGCAATGGTCCAGGTACAGAAGCGGATTCAGGATAAGAAAGCGGCTCTTCAGAAAGAAGAACAGTAAAAATAATATATTGACACAGATCAGGCCGGCTGTCCGGAACAGTCGGCCGTAAAACATATCCGGAGGAAATGACAATGGAATTAAAAAAGCATTTTATCACAACAGAGCGGCCATATAGAGAAGGAGCCGTAGAAGTATTTGAACAGAACATCCCACATGTTTCTGCCAGAAAAGCGGTACTGACTATCACGGCACTGGGAGTGTATGAGGCGCAGATCAATGGGGAAAAGATCGGGGATCAGATGTTTGCCCCGGGTTATACCTATTATTATCATGATCTGTTCTACCAGACCCATGACATTACCAGTATGCTACATGGTAATGATACCCTTCGTGTCTATCTTGGGCAGGGCTGGTACTGCGGCAGATTTACCTGTGATAATAAGACTCAGATCTACGGCGAACGGCCTGCTGTGTCATGGGTCCTTGAACTTGAACTGATGGACGGAAGCAGACAATTTCTCTGTTCTGAAGATGATTCGGTCCATGCCGTGCCAAGTCCCTATGACTATGCCGGACTCTATGACGGCGAGATCTTTTTTGCCGAAGGCGCCTCCCACCCTGAAAGTCAGGAACTGTTTCCACCGGTTCCCTACAGCGGGCCGCTGCCGGATCATTTTATGCCTGCAGGGATCATGGTACGTTGCAGGGAAGAGATGCCTGTTTTAAATGAAACAAAATCAGGTGACAAAACGATCCTTGATTTCGGACAGAATTTTTCCGGTATCATAGAAATCGATCCGACGAAAATGAAAGGGGATACGATACGTGTACACCATGGCGAGATCCTGAATCCGGACGGCAGTCTTTATACTGCCAATCTCCGCAAAGCCAAAGCTGAGATCATCTATCACAAGGGAACAGAGACCAGAAAATACCGTCCCCGCTTCACCTATATGGGATTCCGTTATGCCGAAATATCAGGTACAGAATATACGCCCGGACTGATCACTGCATATGCTGTATACAGCGATATGGACCGCACCGGTCATTTTACCTGTACCAACCCTCTTGCTGACCGTCTCTATCAAAACCAGGTCTGGGGACAGAAGTCGAACTATATAGAAGTTCCCACAGACTGCCCCCAGAGAGATGAACGTATGGGGTATCCCGGTGATGGTCAGGTATTTGCCCTTACGGGAGCATATAACTATGATACAGAAAAATTCTGGGCAAAGTACCTCGGGGATATGAGGAGCAGTCAGCAGGATAATACGGAAGGATATGTTGGACCGGTCATTCCTGCGGAAGGTCCGGGCGGAGTCGGTTTTATCAATATGCTCGGCTGGGGCAACGCAGTGACTATCATCCCGGAAATGCTTTACCGCCAGTATGGAACAGACCGCTATCTGAGAGAGCAGTACGACAGCATGAAATCCCATGTGGATTGTGAGATCCGGCATATGGGAGGCGCTCAAGGCGTTGAAAACCTCTGGATCGCACCGAATCTGGGCGACTGGCTCTGCCCCGGGAAGGATATTGCCTACATGGCGCAGCACAATGGTCCCGTATCCAATGCCTTTATCGTAAATGACCTGCGTATCCTGTCCCGGACGGCGGAACGGTTTGGCAAAACCGATGACGCGGCGCATTACAAAGAGCAGATGGAAAAGACACGGGATGCCTATATACAGACATTTATCACTGATGACGGATCAATGAAAGATGATTATCAGGGCGCCTATATTATGGCTCTGCATTTTGTCGTTCCAAAAGGCGAGCTCTGGGACAAACTGTTTTCAAAGCTTGTGGGGAAAATCCATGATGAAGGCATGCAGACAGGGTTCTTCTCTACGGAACATCTGCTTCCGCTCCTGGCGGATAACGGACAGGTCGGTTTTGCATATGACCTTCTTCTCCAAGAGGAATGTCCCGGCTGGATGTATCAGGTACTTCGGGGAGCAACCACGATCTGGGAACGCTGGGACGCTATCCTGCCTGACGGCAGCGTAAATGAGGCTGACCAGAATGGAGACAACATGGTTTCCTTTAACCATTACGCATTCGGCAGCGTAGGGGAGTTTTACTATTCCCACATCCTTGGCATCCGTCCGCTGGAGCCCGGATACCGGAAGATTCTGATCGCTCCGCTTCCTGATGCCCGGCTCGGGAAAGTAAGAGGAAGCTATAACAGCCGCAGCGGAAAGATATCAGTCGGATGGGAAGTAAAAGGAGATACGGTTTCTCTTCAGATCGAGACGCCGGAAGAAACTGTACTACGGCTTCCCGATGGATCAGAAAAAGAACTTGAAAAAGGTAGTTATATGTTTCAGGTTAATGTTTAAATTTTATTATGCAGAATAGAAGAGGATAGAAAATGAATAAGATATTAAAACAGATTGAAGAAACAGGTATTGTTCCAGTCGTTGTCTTAAATGATGCAAAAGATGCAGAGCCCCTTGCACAGGCTTTATGTGATGGGGGCCTGCCCTGTGCGGAAGTGACATTTCGTACGGATGCGGCGGAAGAATCTATTGGGATCATGACAGAAAAATTCCCGGATATGCTGATCGGCGCAGGTAC
Source organism: Candidatus Mediterraneibacter vanvlietii (assembly GCA_019113645.1). Classification (GTDB taxonomy): domain Bacteria; phylum Bacillota; class Clostridia; order Lachnospirales; family Lachnospiraceae; genus Mediterraneibacter; species Mediterraneibacter vanvlietii. Next base: position 17,126 of record DXGZ01000049.1, read on the forward strand.
AGTCCTGACTACAGAACAGGTCGACCGGGCGGTTGCCGCAGGAGCGGAATTTATTGTCAGTCCGGGACTCAATCCGAAGGTGGTAAAATACTGCGTTGACAAAGGAATACTGATCATCCCGGGCTGTGCGAATCCCAGCGATGTGGAACAGGCTATAGAGTATGGTCTTGAGGCTGTTAAATTTTTCCCGGCTGAGCAGGCAGGAGGGCTTGCGTACATTAAGGCCATCGCCGCTCCTTATGTCAGCATGAAGTTTATGCCTACAGGAGGGATCAATCCGGATAATGTAAAAGCATATCTTGCTTATGACAGGATTCTGGCGTGCGGAGGAAGTTGGATGGTCAAAAGCGGTTTTATAAATGCGGGTGAGTTTGACAAAATTAAAGCAATGGTAGAAGAGGCAGTAGAAATTGTAAAAGAAAGCAGGAGGAAGTAAAATGGGGAAAAAAGTAGTTACATTTGGTGAAATCATGCTGAGACTTGCACCAGAAGGATATTATCGCTTTGTACAGGCAGATTCTTTTGGCGCTACATACGGAGGAGGAGAGGCTAATGTTGCTGTTTCCCTTGCAAATTATGGATTTGACGCAAGTTTTGTTACTAAGCTCCCTGAACATGAAATCGGACAAGCGGCTGTAAATTCTCTTAGAAAATACGGTGTTGATACTTCTTTTATTGTAAGAGGCGGGGACAGATTAGGTATCTATTTCCTTGAAAAAGGCGCCTCTCAGCGCCCCTCAAAAGTCATTTATGATCGTGCCGGATCTTCTATTGCTATGGCCGGGAGAGACGATTTCAACTGGTATGAGATTTTTGCCGATGCTGAGTGGTTTCACTTTACCGGGATTACGCCGGCACTAAATGATGAAGTTGCTGCCATATGTCTTGACGCATGTAAAGCGGCTAAAAAAGCCGGACTTATCATTTCCTGTGATTTAAATTATAGAAACAAACTGTGGTCCAAAGAAAAGGCTGGACGAGTAATGGGTGAGCTCTGCAAGTATGTGGATGTTTGCATTGCAAACGAAGAGGATGCTGCTGATGTATTTGGAATCAAAGCAGCAGACACTGATGTAGCAAAAGGCGAGGTAAACCGTGAGGGATATAAGGAGGTGGCAAGAAAGCTTGCGGAAAGATTTGGATTCTCTAAAGTTGCCATTACACTGAGGGAGTCAGTTTCTGCAAATGATAATAAATGGTCTGCAATGTTATATGACGGAGAAGATTACTACTTTAGCAAAAAATATTTAATGCATATTGTTGATCGCGTGGGTGGCGGCGACAGCTTTGGGGGCGGATTGATTTGTGCATGTCTAAATGGATATGACCCACAGTCAACTATAGAATTCGCAGTTGCGGCTTCCTGCCTTAAACATTCTATTGAAGGCGACTTCAACATGGTAACAATAGATGAAGTACTCCGACTGGCTGGCGGAGATACATCAGGACGTGTACAAAGATAAAAATGCCATTGTAGAAATTATTTCTGTATGTAGTATATTTGCAACTTTTATTAGAGAAGACGGGAGCTAAAAATATGATTTTAGCTTTAGAATTTAGTAAAAAGTAGTAAGAGAGACTACTCTGCTGGGAAGGAGTACAGAGTTTGAAAATAAGAAGAAAATAAGAATAAGAAACCGGCATAAGATTAATATCCAACGCTGTTTTATATCTGTCTTAGTATGGTGCTCTGTATTGTAAAATTCCCAGCAGTTGTATCAGTGGTCTGGAGGATTTTTGCGCGGTTTAGAGGCACTGTTAGTATAGACTCTGCCGACTGTAAAAATGCGTTTTCGGTGTTATTCGGGTCAGTGCTAGAGCATTTGGCTGTTAATCGAAGTGTCGTTGGTTCAAGTCCAACAGGGGGAACTCACAAAGCCCGTAAATTCAACGTTTACGGGTTTTATTTATTTCCGCGGGCAACGAGCCAAGCGGACATGCTCGCATGTCCATTTTGCGGCTGCCGCGAGAGTCAAAGACCATCGGGGGCTCTGACTTTGCAACATGCCCCTCGGGGGCAAATAAGCTGTTGTGGTCAGTTTTCTATTCTAACCATAAAATGAAAAGAATGGTTAGAATATGTCACGTATAATCTATAAAATACGTGACAAAATCATGGTATATGGATTGGGGGCACAAGTTTTATCCTTTATTCCGCTATTCTAACCACTTTTCTAACCAATGATTGACAAGAATGGTTAGAAAAGTTAGAATGTGGGTAGAATAATTTGGAGGGAAATAAGATGGTTTTTAAGGAAAGCGAAACAGTGGAATTAAAATCTGTTGTGGTGGATGATATAAAAAAAGAAATTATAGCATTTGCAAATTGCGAAGGTGGAAAATTATATATTGGTGTTCAGGACGATGGAACGGTTATCGGACTGGATGATCCGGACGGAGCTGCCCTGCAGGTCAGCAATATGATTCGGGATGCGATAAAGCCGGATCTGACAATGTTCTTACATTATGAGACGTTAAATGAGGACGGAAAGCAGATTGTTGCAGTCGATATCCAACAGGGAACGGAACGCCCTTATTATATTGCAAAAAAGGGGCTGCGTCCGGAAGGGGTTTATGTCCGGCAGGGGTATTCCTCAGTACCGGCGACTAATACGGCAATCCGCCGGATGATCAAGGAAACGGATGGAGATCATTTCGAGGATATGAGATCTTTAAATCAGGAACTGACTTTTGAAGCGGCAAAAAAGCAATTTGCCAAAAAGGATCTTCCTCTGGGCGAAGCACAGATGAAAACGCTGGGGATTATGACGCACGATGGAGTTTATACAAACCTGGGGCTGCTGCTGTCAGATCAGTGTGTGCATACGATCAAGGTGGCCGCTTTTGAAGGAACTACCCAGAGCCAGTTTAAAGACCGTAAAGAATTTTCCGGCTCCCTGTTTCAGCAGATGGACGAAGTGTATGATTACATTGATTTTCGCAATCAGATCCATTCTTCATTCCAGAAGCTGTACCGGATCGATCAGAGAGACTACCCGGAGACAGCAGTCAGGGAGGCACTTTTGAATCTGCTTATCCATCGTGAATATTCCTACCGGGCCAGCAGCTTTGTCAGTCTTTATGCAGACCGGATCGAGTTTACTTCCATTGGAGGGCTTTTAAGCGGAGTTACCCTGAATGATGTGATGATGGGGATATCTGTGTGCCGAAATGTAAAACTGGCCAATATATTTTATCGTCTGGAATTGATCGAAGCATACGGAACCGGGATGCGGAAAATAAGGGAGGCTTATTCGGAAACAGGGAAAAAGCCTGAGATTGAAACTTCTGAAAATGCTTTTAAGATCATTCTTCCGAATCTGAATGTCCAGACCGAGACGAAGAAGACGGACGTTAACAAGCCGGCAGATGACGATCAGGAGGAAGCAGTAATTTCTCTGGCAAAAAAGCAGGGTACATTTACAAGAAAAGATGTACAAAAAGAGTTGGGGATCAGTCAGACAACATGCGGACGGTTATTGAAGAAGATGGTTGAAAATGGACAGATTATACAGGAGGGAAAAAGCCGGAACACACATTACCGGCTTCCTGAGTAACAATAGTAATCGGGGAAACGAGGTCTTAACTGCCTCATTTTTTCTATGCATTTTGACAGGGAGGAAGGGAAGTTCCTGCAGTGTGCGCAAGCTCCGGCAAACCGGCGACACCGGCGGGGCTATGATGCGGTTAAGCCGGCCGCAGCCTGTGGTTTGTTTTTGCAACACGCCCCTCGGGGGAAAAATAGAACGTCTGCTGAAAAAAGCAGGCATTAGATTGTTAACCGAAAAATGAACCGGAATTGCGTTGCTGGATGAGTTCCGGTATTTTGCCCGATGGTAAATTTTAAGTTTTACTGTCGGGCTTTTTAACTTTACCTTGAAGAGAAGGGGGGAACGTATGACTGTATTTCGGGTAGAGAAGACAAAGGATTTTACGGTTATGAGCAATCATCATTTGCGTAATAAGACATTGTCGCTGAAAGCAAAAAGGCTTTTATCACTGATGCTGTCATTACCGGAAGATTGGGATTATACTACAAAAGGACTGGCGCAGATCTGCAAAGAAAGTGTTGATTCTATAAGCACTGCATTGAAAGAACTGGAGAAACATGGCTATCTGACACGCCATCGCATTCGGTATAAAAATGGACAGTTGGGAGACGTTGAATATACAATTAAATACTAATATATAAAATACTAAAAAACAAAATACTAATCTATCTATCAATCTATCTGCTTTGGGTACAGATTATAAGGTCGGAGGTATTAAATCCAATCTGACAGAAGGCAGCCGTATTCTTTACAGACACGATGGGAGGGATTTCAAAGATGATGGAAAAAGAACAGACAGCATTACAGATGATTGCAGAAGCAGCCGGTGTCCGGTTTACGAACCGGAGAGGATATTAGCCCTGATGGAAAAACTGGGGATAAAAGAGAAGGGCTTTGCGCTGTTAATGAACGTTGCTCCCTTCACTGTACGGTTATGGACCAGTGGAGATTCACAGCCATCTGGTACTGCAATGCGCCTTATGCAGATCTTTGAGACTGCACCGGAGATTGTCAGTAAGATCGCCGGAGAATCAGAAAGATGTATTTTGCAGTGGTGATACGGTACAATAGAACAGGAGCAGTACCTCTGATAAGGGATATGCTCCTGTGCTTAGAACTGTTTTAAAATATCATGGTGACCTACATCCAAAAGAATAATCATTTTGTCACCCTCATAGTACCAGATAATCCGAATGTCCATGTTAACACTGCATTCAAAAAGATCGGAGGTTCCCTGAATGCGTTTGGTACGCAGTGATGGATGGGAAGGATTTTCAGTCAGAAGGATCAGCTTCTTTTTCAACTGTTTCTTTTCCTGTTCGGTCAGCTTTTTGAAGTTTTTCTGGAAACGTGCAGTAAAAGTAAATTCAAAGGCCATCAATCCGCCTCCAGTTTATCAAAGAGGGCATCGACACTGTCAAAGACCGGTTGCTCGCCAGATGCAATTTTTGCTTTTACGTCACTGATCTCCTCCTTGAGTTCTTCCAGATATTTTTTTGGATACACCGCTACAGGCATGATACATATTGAACCGTCCTGCTCAAAAATGTCCAGTTTATCACCTTCAGACAGTCCGAGTTTGGCAACAATTTCTTTGGGGATTGTAACCTGTGATTTCTGACGTAATTCAGCTATCATAATATCATCTCCTTCTCATGAATTTAAAAGTAAGAAAATCGCACTTTCTTACTAATAGTATATCCATTTTATTAAGATCATGCAAGGGTAAAAGGTATATTTTTACAGTTTGGCTTGAATTATCCACAAAACTGGAGAATTCGATCATTAGCTCTTAAAAAGTGGATAAGTTCAGAAGAAAAACAAAAATTGGGAATAACTTATTTTTTGTGAGAAATTCATTGGCGTATGGCAGGCAAATATATTTTACCGTTTAAAACTGTAGAGTTATTGACTCAGTTGCAAATGATGATGGATGTATTGAAAAAACGTGTAACTTGAGATTAACTCGTGAAAATTTGTGGAATACCACGAGATACCATTATTCTTGTGGAAAGTCTTTCTATAATTACTATTTTGAAATTGATATTGTTGTAGAAAATTCGCATTTTACATATCCGACTGCTTCAATTACGAATCAGTCGGATATTTTTACACTCCCTGCCCATCTGTCAGCCCGGATATCCCTTTTAACAACATTATATCATTCATACGCAGCAGATCTTTGGGCGTGATCTCATCCGCATGCCCATACCAGTAGCTTATTGTATTGAGCATGGAGTAGAAGATGGAGGAAAAGACGAAATCTTTATGCGGAAAGTCCTCGGGCAGGATTCCGGCAGCATTCAGTACCGGGACAAGCTCGCTTTTGAACTTTTTTCCGAAATCCGGGTCGCTGCGAAGAAGAAGATTGATTTTTTTATTATCTTTCATAAAGCTCTCAACACATAGTTCGGAGAAGGTGTCGATGGTTTCCGGCTCTTTGCTTTTCAGAACCGCGGAGAGTTTCCCTTTCAGATCTTCGAAAAGATCCCAGAAAGAATCTATGAGTTTCTCCCGGGTGATTTTTACGGATTCAGTTCTGGATGACATTGATTTTCCCTCCGCGGACAGATAACGGCTGCCAGCATATTGGAAGCTGACTGACGTTTTTCTGTATTTATTTTTATTCAAAAATTCAGAAAATATTGTTGGTTGTAACTGTTATTGAAACATGGCATAACAACAACGTACAACAGGTTGTTGAAAAATCAAGGCAACAGTAGGGGTTCCGAATGATGCGGGCTGAGCTGTTAAATAATAGAAAGTCACAAAGACAGGAACAGGGGAAAATTAATACGGAAATATGCTGCAAAGTGTGGTATGATTCAGTCAGAATCCTTTTCCTGCAAAGGAAAGTGATGAACAGAAAGATCAGGAGTAGGAAATATGACGATCGGAATTATCGAGGATGACAGACTGCTGAATCAGGCACTTGCGATTACGATGCAAAACGGCGGGTATGATACCATCTGCGCATATACTATGAAAGAGGCTCTTACCCTTCTTACCGGAGGGGAAGACCTCTTTCTTATTGATATCGGACTTCCGGACGGGGACGGCATCAGTCTGTACCGGGAGCTGAGAAAAAGAGGGAAGGTCCCGGCGGTTTTCCTGACAGCTCGGGATGAGGAGCAGGACATGCTGGACGCATATGAAGAGGGCGCTCAGGATTACGTGGTTAAGCCCTTTTCCATGAAGGTTCTGCTGAAGCGGATCGAGGTCGTGCTGAGGAGGAAAGACGGAAACCGGGTAATGACATGCGGGGATATCACACTGTATCCCGACCGGAAACAGGTATTCATAAACGGCAGCGAAATCATGCTGACAGCAAAGGAGTATCAGCTTTTGGAGTATTTCATGATGAATCAGAATCAAGTGCTGACAAAAGAGACGATTCTGGAGAATGTATGGGGGCTGGATGGAGAATTTGTGGTGGATAATACGCTAAGCGTAACAATCGGACGCCTGCGGAAAAAGATCGGGAAAGAAGCAGGGCAGCCGGAATATATCAGAAATGTATTCGGAATGGGATATCGGATAGGAGAGTAGAGAATATGGGCGGGGCATATTTGACGATAATAGCCGCTGCGGTACTGCTGACAGCCGGTGTCTGCCTCGGAGCCGGTGTCATGTACCGGTATCAGAGGAAAATGCGCATGAGGGAATTGAGCAGAATCGGGCAGACGGCAGAGGATATTCTGAACGGCAGAAAGATCCGGCCGGAGGTTTCCGGAGAGGAGATTTTGATAGCGAAGATCGAGCATCAGATGATCCGGGTGCAGGAGATGCTGGAGGGAAAGGCTGAGGATGCTCAGAGGAGCAGAGACGAGATCAAGAAACTGATCGCGGAGATCGCGCATCAGATGCGCACGCCTCTGGCGAACGTGGAGAGCTATACAGGGCTTTTGCGGGAAGAGCTGGAGAAGAAAAATTCTCAGCCTGAAGCAGAGTATCTGGAAGCCCTGGAGGAGAGCGAGAAAAAGCTCAGGTTCCTCGTAGAGAGTTTTGTGAAAATGTCCCGGCTGGAGCAGCGTGTGATTCAGATTCGGAAGGAGGAAACGAATCTGTTGAAAACCGTTCAGAATGTATTCGGACAGATTCAGAACCGGGCGGAAGAGAAAGGGATATGCTTTGAGATTGCGCTTCCGGAAAAGGCTATATACGCGCATGATCCCAACTGGCTGGGGGAAGCCTTGTATAACATTCTCGACAATGCGGTGAAATATAGCAGCTGCGGGGGAAGAATCGAAGTTTCTCTCCGGCAGAACGAGATGCTGCTGAAACTGAGCGTCAGAGATTATGGAATCGGCATAGATCCCGGTGAGGAAAACCGGATATTCCAGAGATTCTACAGGGGAAAGCGGGTGACGAATCAGGAGGGATTCGGGATCGGTCTGTATCTGACCAGGCAGATCGTGAATCTGCATGGAGGATTTGTTACGGCGAGACGGATGCAGCCCGGACTCCTGATCGAAATAAATCTTCCGGTGTCATAAATTTGTTAGATTTGCTGTGTATACTGAGCGAAGAACAGGCAATTACAGAGAACAGGGGAGAGGTTACTTATGGAAATGGTAAACGCAGTAAATCTGACGAAACATTACACCACGGATACGTATGAAGTCCATGCGCTGGACGGCGTTTCCCTATCAGTGGAGGAAGGGGAATTCCTCGCTGTGGTCGGAACTTCAGGGAGCGGAAAGACAACACTGTTAAATATGCTGGGAGGACTTGACGTTCCTACATCCGGAGGTGTCTGGATCCGGGGAGTCAGCCTGAAGGATATGACAGGGGAGGAGCGTACGGTCTTCAGAAGGCGCAATATCGGGTTCGTATTTCAGCAGTATAATCTCATTCCGGCGCTCAGTGTATATGAGAACATCGTACTTCCGCTCCGTCTGGATGGTCAGCAGATTGACGAGCCGCTGCTGGATGAGATCATCTCGATCCTGGGACTTAAGGATAAAATGGAACGTCTGCCCGAAACGCTCTCAGGCGGACAGCAGCAGAGAACAGCTATTGCCAGAGCTCTTCTGAGCAAACCTGCGGTTTTGCTGGCGGATGAGCCTACCGGGAGTCTCGACTCCGCAACAGGTATGGAGGTCGTGGGGCTTCTGAGATCCTGCGCGGCCAGATTTCACCAGACAGTGATTGTGGTCACGCATCAGGAGGAAGTGGCGCAGGCGGCAGACAGAATCATACGGATGGCGGACGGGAAGATTACCTCAGACGGAGGGGAGGAGTAGATCATGGCAGAAAGAGGATTTACTCCCAATAACAACCGTTCCGTAATCCGGCAGCTTTCTTCCGCATTTGGCAGGTGCAATAAGGGGAGAAACCGCATCCTTCTGGGAACTGTGATTTTAAGCATTGTCACGCTGACGATGGTATTCGGTATTTCTTGCGGAAAAGTCCGTGCGGAATATGTAAAGTCGGTAAGAGAGGCGGGGACAGCGGCGTCAGCCCGCATTGAGAATGCGGATATGTCGCAATATGCTGCGGTACGGACACTGGGATATGTAGAGGAAGCGGGAAGAAGTGTGACCGTGGGAAGCGCGGAAGCGGCAGGAGAAGCTGCCTGTGTAATTCAGTGGGTGGATGACAGCGCATGGGAGCATCTGATCCGCCCTGCGTACACAGATGTTCACGGTTCCTATCCGGAAGAGGAGCAGGAGATCATGCTCTCTGAACGGGCTCTGGAGGCTCTCGGCATCGGGGAACCGGAAGAAGGAATGGAGATAGATCTGAATGTCTCCATTGGTCTGTTTCACACAGCTGAGGAGAAGTTTACACTCAGCGGATGGTTTATGGATTATACGGAGAAGACAGGAGAGTCGGCTGCGGGATATGTTTCCCGGAAGAAGATGGAAGCCTGGGGATTTGATATAGATGCGGAGTCAGATATCCTGCTTCGTCAGTCAGATCATCTTGACTGGAGGGAGACGGAAGAGAAACTCTATGACGATGTACAGATGAATGATTCCGGGCAGAGGATCAGGGTGTCAAATACATCCGCATACGAGGCGGTCAGAGGGATAACAGGCGGGTATGAGACGGCTGTGCTCGGGGCGCTTGTGATATTGAGCGGCATGTATTTTCTGATTCATAATGTGATGCAGATATCCATGGCAGGAGATGTCCGTCAGCTGGGACTCTTAAATACGGTGGGCACCACGGAGAAGCAGATGAGAAAGATCTATTACGGTCAGATCTTTAAGATTCTGGTACCGGGGGTCCTGATCGGGAGCGGGCTCTCGGCAGTCCTTCTTCTGGCGGTGATCCCTGGTATTCTGGGAGCTCAATATCTGAACGGGTACGGAGGGGCGAATGAGCTTCAGATCTTCCGGCCAGGGATACTTGTCGGCTCCGTAATCTTCACGGTTATCCTTGTTCTTGCGGCGTCAGCGGGGGTGATCCGCCGTACGGTCAGCATATCCTGTGTGGAGAGTGTAAATTACACGGGGCTTACGAAGAAGCAGGGCAGCAGGAAATCCAGAAGAAAAGTCAGAAAAGAGCAGAACAGCCCGGCGGAGAAATCCGGCGGAAAGAAAAGAGGAGGGCCGGGAAGCCGGAAGAGCAGCGGCGCGGGAAAGAAAAGAAGCGCCGGAATGGAGATTCTGTACATGGCCTGGCGAAACCTGACGAGACAGAAGGGAAAATTTATCCTGACAGTATTCTCCCTGTTCCTCGGTGTGGAGGCGTTCCTCGGAGCGCTGGTGATCACTTCGGAGATGGATTATACGAAGGTGATCGAGAAACGCCCCGATTTTCTGATTGCCGGAGAGTTCAGTGAATGGGGAAAGGAAGAGGGATACGGAAGCGAATATAAGTCGCGGGATGCAGCAGTGGATCCCATGTTCACAGAAGGCGGAAGCCTGGAGCTTCTCTATGACAATGAGTATGATGAGTTCTCCCCGATCTCTTCCGAAGTCCGGGATTCACTGCTGAGTCTTGACGGGGTGAAACAGGAGGATTCCCATGTGATGGAAGGGGCGTATGTTTATTCTGTCATGTCAGGAAAGGGAGTGAGGCCGCTGGAGAGTGACGGGGAATATGACTGGCTGGAAAATGAGTACGGCGGCACTGCGGATCATTCCGGTGAGTCTGATGATTCGGATCATTCCGATGACGCTGATGATTCGAATATTTCTGACACGTGGATGGTGGAGGGCGTTGAGCCGGATGTGGTTCAGATCTTAAGTGATGAGGAGATCAATGTTCTGAGAAAATATGCGGAAGAGAATCATCTTTCCGTGGATATGGAAACTCTGGCGAACGGAAGAGGCGTGATGCTCCTTCATGATCATGCCCTGTCGAAGGAGCAGGAAAAGATGGCGGAAGAAAGCGTGGGAGAGCCGGTATATTTTAAAGCCATGATGTCGAGAACAGAGCGGATTGAGTGGAATAAGATGACGCCAGAAGAGCGGGATGTGTGGGAAAACAGTGCGGAGCATGAGGAAAAGTGTTCGGAAAATTTTACTTTATGTGGATATCTTGATAACCGGGCGGAAGGTTTCCCTGATATTCGTCAGACATGGCACGGATCGGAAGGGGAGTGGTATTTTCTCATCAGCGAAGCCGGTTTTGAGAAACTGCCTGCAGAGCGGAAAACATTGTATATGGAACTGAGTGTGGAAGAGGATAAAGAACCGGAAGTTAAAAACGCAGTTGCCCGGATCGTGTCAGAGGAGAACCAGAGACGGGCGCAGATCACAGAGACCGGGATCGAGGAAGGTACCGGGGAGGCAGGCATCTTCTGTATCAGCAGGTCAGACCTGCTGGCGGAGGCGTCTGACTATATCCGGGGAAACCGTGTGATTTTCGGGAGCATCAGCGCGGTGCTTCTGTCTGCCGGTCTGACAAATTATTTTAACGTAATGGTGACCGGAGTCCTGTCGCGGAGGCGGGAGTTCGCGGTGATGGAAAGTATCGGAATGACCAGAAGACAGAAGCGGCTTTTGATCGCGGCGGAAGGGGCTGGCTACTGGCTGGCAGCGGGAGTGCTTGTACTGACTGTTGGAAACGTGATCCTGTGGCTTGTCCGCCTGTATGTGGGGTGAGAAATCAGCGGAACAGTTTTCCGCACAGCCAGTTGGTGAACGGCGCCGCGGCAAACATATTCCAGAAGAACGCCATAGGGAAATTCTTCAGAACTGTCCCAACCCATATGGCAGGCAGCTGGCTTACCGGCATGCCTGCCATTATGATGTTAAAAAGGATTGTTGCGACCAGGCTCATGGCCGGGCACATGACGGCAACAGTTCCCGCCTGACGCAGAATACGGCACAGGTAGGGATTATCCTTTTCAGGATTGCAGTGCTTTGCGGCAAAATGAGCGCCGAAACGATTTCCCCAGAGATTGGAGAAAAGAATGACAAGCAGCCCCATGTAGACCATTTCCAGCAGCGCATGAATAAATACATCGTTTGTCATGCTGCTGAAACTTCCCTCTGCCAGATGAAATCCCTGGTTAATGGCAGTATTGTAGACCTCCATGCCAAACGCCATGGCATAAGACATAATGACTCCGAAAATAACTCCCTGTGTTTTGGTTTTAGGCATTGGTATTACCTCCTTCAGATAAATCAGATATAGAAAATAAAAAGACGTGCAGCATTCAACTGGATTTACGCAGTAAATGCTACACGTCACAAAATATTATGATATAGAAATCACGCTGGATTTGCAAAGGTAATATTGCACAAAATTTCATCTTTCTCCGGTAATAGGAAAAGGAGTTGTCAAGTGTGAAAACTGCCTGATATTTAGAGAAGATATTCAGCAGTTTTGGCTGATTGCATATTTCCCGAAGTCAGGATATACTGAGTACACAGAAAAATCAGGGCAGATCCCGTCTGGGAAGTCAGTTTGCCCTGACAGGAAAACCGGTTTCCTGATCAGAAATTCAAGGCCATTCGGCCGGGAAATTCAGATACTCATTGAAAATACAAAAAGAACATTTGAGAATATGCACAGTGGGGGGACGGCGGAATAAGGCAGCTTTAACGTGCTTTAACCAGATTCGTTGTTTGAAACTGTCTTGTTTTTCCAGTGGTATATTGCTAAAATTACAATGAAAGCTGTTGCCCGGGTATTCTCAGATAAGAAAGGAGAAGCACTTGGCAGACAGAATAAACAAAACGGAAAAAAATGAGAACCAGACGATTAAAAACCAAAGAATCGAAGAAAAGAAGAGAGAGAAAGATAACAAAATCCGAAACACAAAATCCAAAGACAGTGGGGCAAAATTGATCTTTGATAATCATATCCTTTGCGCACAATTTCTGAGAGGATATACAGATGTAGAACTTCTGAAAGAGGTACAAGCAGAAGATATAGAGGACATATCGGAGCGTTTTCTGTGGATGTGGCAGGAGGGAAGAGACTCGGATTCTGTAAAGAAGATCCATTTGAATGGGAGTACAGGAGAGGAGACACTCTACCTTATTGCGCTGATTGAGCATCAGTCTTCCGTAGATCAGGATATGGCATTTAGAATTCTGCGATATATTGTGCAAATTTTGACAGATTATGCGGATGAGCAGGAGGAAAGGCAGAAAGGCATCACAAAGAGAAAGGACTTTCGGTATCCTCCGGTCCTTCCTGTAGTATTTTATGATGGCAAGGGAAACTGGACTGCAGAAACGAATTTTAGAGATAGAGTATATCTGAAAGAGGTTCTTGACAGATTTATTCCAAGTTTTCATTATTTAGTTGTACCTCTGTCAAAGTATACTAATCAGGAATTAGTTGACAAAGGTGATGAGCTATCTCTGATTATGCTGATTGATAAACTGAGGAGTACAGCTGATTTTTATAACTTGGGTGAGATACCGGATGAGTATTTTGAGAATATCAGCAGAAATTCTCCGGAATCTGTTCTTAAGCTGATTGGGAAGATCATTTCTGTTCTGCTTCTTCGGATGAATGTTCCAAAAGAAGAGGTTGCAAGTTTTACAGATCAGATAGAACGGAGGAATTTTACGATGCTGTTTGAGAATTTTGAAGCGTATGACGTTCAGGAGACAAGACGGGTGAGCAAAGCAGAAGGAAAAGCAGAGGATGTTCTGGAATTGTTAGAAGAGAATGGAACAGTACCGGAAGAGCTGAAGGAACGGATCATGATGGAGACCGATCTCAGTATGCTGAAAAAATGGTTAAAAGCAGCTGCAAGAGCAGAATCTGTGGAGCAGTTTATAAAAGATATGGATTAACTGAACGGAGGAGTTCAATGAAACTGAAAAATATCCTGATCGTGGTAAACGATCTTGAAAGGTCGAAGAAATTTTACAGGGATCTCTTCGGTCTGGAGGTTATCTCGGACCAGGAGGGAAACGTGATTCTTACGGAAGGACTTGTCCTTCAGGATGCTCAGATCTGGAAGGAGGAGATTTCCGGGGAAGTGATTTCCGGACATAATGCTTCTGAACTTTATTTTGAAGAGCGGGACATGGACGGACTGATTCGGAAACTGAAAGAGGTGGAAGAATCCATGAAAGAAAGCGGAGAAAAGATACAGTACCTGACCCCGCTGACAGAGCTTCCGTGGGGACAGAAGATGCTCCGGTTTTATGATCCGGACGGTAACCTGATCGAGGTGAGAACACCGGCATAACCAATCATCCCCATTGTTCTGTTAATGAAAACATTATATAATCAAACTGATTCTTTCTTGAATGTTAAATACAGCTGAAGCAGAGAGGGACGTTTGATGAAGATTAATGAAAAGATACAGGAAGATGAGAAAAAACAGTCAGATGTACTGAAAAAATACGGTAGAAAAGACAGGCACTTCAGACAGAGGATCATATGTGTGGTGATTCTTCTGGTTTTGAGTGCCTTTTTTATGATATTATCCGCTCTGATTCCGGATTTTGCGGAGTGGTATTCTGAACATGTTTATCCGGTATGGGTATCAACGCTGGGACGTTTTTCCGGTTTGTTTCCATTTTCTTTGTCGGAGATTCTCATTTATTTTCTTCTTCTTGCCTTTGTCGTGTCATTGATCCGATTGATTGTGAGCGTGATCAGGATCTGCAGAAAGAGGGGAAGATCCGGAGAAAGAACAGGAGAAGAACGGGAAAGTGAAACTCCATCCCCGGCGGCACTGGCGGCCTCCTGGCTGTCCCGGGTACTTCTCGTGGTCGGCATTCTGGCGTTTCTCTATACTGTCTTCTGTGGAATAAACTATCATCGCCGTTCCTTTTCCGAGGAGGAGGGAATTGTTACATATCAGTACAGTGTGGAAGAGCTGAAAAAAATATGCATATGGCTGACTGAAGAGGTGAATTCCCGGGCCGGGAATGTGTTACGAGATGAAAACGGAATTATGAAATTGGAAGCACCGGAGGCAGACGGAGCTGTTGAGGCCATGGAAACTCTGGCGAAAGAGTTTTCTGCTCTGCAGGGTTATTATCCTCGTCCGAAATCGCTTTTAATATCAGAAGTGCTTTCTTATCAGAATCTTTCCGGCATTTATCTGCCTTTTACAGTGGAGGCGAACTACAACGGTGATATGACTGCTTACAATATTCCATTTACCGCATGTCATGAGCTTTCCCACCTTCGCGGGTTCATGCAGGAAGAAGAGGCGAATTTTATTGCTTTTCTTGCCTGTCTGAGTTCGGACCGGTCGGATTTTCAGTACAGTGGTTATCTGTCAGGATGGGTTTACTGTATGAATGCTCTGTACAGGGCGGATTATAATGCGTGGCAGGAAGTACGGGTTACCCTGACGGAAGAAGCAGAACCGGATCTGGAGGCGAACAATGCGTTCTGGGACAGTTATCGCGGAACGATATCAGAGACTGCGGAAAGGATTAACGATACATATCTCAAGGCAAACGGTCAGGCGGAAGGAGTGCAGAGTTATAACCGTATGGTGGATCTGATTGTGGCATATTTTTCCTGAAAAAATTCGAAAAAACCGTGAAAATGTGAAAATTGTGAGAAGATTTTGTGAAAAAGCCGCTGATTGGATGGCAGATTATTGACTCCTGATCTTTTCAGGAGGTAGGATAAAATCATATTATATGTGCTGGTGGAGACAAATGCGCCGGAAGGTTATGTAATTAATAATACTCCGATTCAGATTATTGTTGATGATGACGGGGTACATGTGAATGCGGGCACAGAGGAAGACAATATTTCTGTTGAGACAGGACTTGGCGATCTGGTTTATACAATGAAGGGATTTGCGGCGGATGACAATGTAGACTCTACGCTTCATGACGTGCAGGCACAGCCTCAGACCTCAGAAACCTATCCGGTGAGCCAGGAAAGCAGCTGGACGGATGCTTCGGAGAATCCGCTTCATCTTCAGTATGTACATGATGACGATACGATTCTGAACTATGCCCCGACAGAAGCAGCGGGAACCGGTTCTTCCTATACGGCAGAAGCGGGATGGTCCAGACTGAACGTTACTCAGTGTATGCAGCATGACACGTCAGATACATATAAACAGGATCTGGGAAGTAAGGCTCTGAATGCGCTGTTTACCGGCGCCGTGACGATTCACGTGACAGATATTGCCGAAGATACGGCGCTTGGGGCGGAGGCTTCTCTTACGGGAACCAAAACAGTAAACGGATCAGGAGACAACATTGCGGCTGATCAGTTCAGTTTCCATATTGAGAGCATATCCGCGCCGACAGACGTTTCGGCTCCTCTACCGGATGGAGTGGACGCGGACGGAAATGTTGCAAATACAGCGGGCGGATCAGTCAGCTTCGGAACATTCCGTTTTGATACAGCGGGAACTTACGTGTATCAGGTGACGGAAAATGATCTTGGCGAAGCAGGATACAGCTATGACCAGACTGTTTATACAGTTGTATTCACAGTGAGTGCCAATAATGGAGTTCCATCTGTGGATACGACGATTTACAGAGGAACAGAGCAGAATGCAGACGCGGTTGTGGAGAGTATCAGTTTTGAAAATACTTATCAGCCGGCATCTGTAACAACACCGGCAGATACGCCTCTTTCCGGCGTTAAAAGCGTTACAGACGAGCATGGAAGCTTTACAATGGAGGAAGGTCAGTTCCGATTCCAGATAAGCGGAATCTCAGCGCCGGAAGGTGTAACTGCGCCAATGCCTTCGAACGTGGATGAAAGCGGCCAGGTTGCCAATGGTGCGGATGGTTCGTTCAGCTTCGGGACAATTACTTTTACCGAAGCAGGAGAATATACCTACTCGGTATCTGAAGTAAATAACAATGTGGAAGGGATTACCTATGACGGAGAAGTCTATACGCTGTATTACAGGGTGATTGACGAAGGCGGAAGCCTTGCGATTGCAGAAAGCAGTATCCGGAATTCCGCAGGGGAGGAAGTAGATGCGGCAGGTATGAACTTTACCAATATTTACAATGATGGACAGATCAGCTATCAGATCTCGGGAACCAAGTCCCTCAGTGCTCCGGAAAGCGCGGATACAGGTACAGGAAGTTCTGACGGAGAGGAGCAGAATGCCCGGAGCGGAGCACAGCTCGCAGAAGGGGATTATACATTTGTCCTGTATGAAAATGGAGTAGAGATCGACCGTACACAAAACACTGCGGCGGCAGCTGTTCTGATGCTCTGGAAAAGGCACAGATAGGATGCGGAGAAATCTTTTATAATCTGAACACCATCCGAAAAGGAGGGCAGGTGCGAAAGCACGCCCTCCTTTTTTGATGCTTTTATAAAAGAATAAAAAGTAAAAGATTCACGCATCCTAAATACAAAGTAATACCGGCAAATGTGTGAACGGGATCGGAGGCGATGCGGGAATGTTGAATTGCGCGGATATGAAACAAAGGTTTTTCCATGCGATAAAGAACGGAGAATTTTGTGTGTGGTACCAGCCGCAGGTAGATATGAGGAGCGGAACCCCACGGGGAGCGGAGGCGCTTGTGCGATGGAAAATGGCTGATGGCGGATTTGTGGAGCCAGCCGGGTTTGTGGCGGAACTTGAGCGGCTGGGGCTGATGGAACGGCTGGACGAAGAGGTCCTGCAGATAGTATGCCGGGATATCCGGGAGGGAAAGAAGAGAGGATTTTCTCCTGGCACAGTATCGGTAAACCTTTCCAGACTCCATGCGGAAAAGGCGGGAACAGCTGACCGTCTGAAAGAAATGGTTGAACGGCACGGGGTAAGCCGGAGGGAAGTTTCTTTTGAAATCACAGAGACAGCGGAAAATGCGGCGAATGATATTGTTATGACGGAATTTGCAGGCTGTCTGAGGGAAAACGGATTCAGGATCGCGATGGATGATTACGGGATCGGAGGTTCAACACTGAAACTGCTTCTGGAGAGCCGGTTTGACATTCTGAAACTGGACCGGCACTTTGTGAGCAGAATCGGAGATCCGAGAACAGATATTATTCTGGATTCTACGATTGCGATGGCGGGACGGCTGGGGCTGGAGGTCGTTGCGGAAGGTGTGGAAACAATAGATCAGATACATTTTCTTATGCGGCATCAGTGCTTTATCGGGCAGGGGTATTATTATTCCAGGCCGCTGGATTACGAACAGTATGTCAGGTGGAAACGGGCTGCCGGAGACTCCTGGTTCTGCGGGAAGACAAACGCACTGGAGAACGGACGGATATGAAACGGCTGTATCGAAGGCTTAGCCTGTCCTTTCTTCTGGCCGCGGCCCTCTTTCTGATTTTTTTTGCTGCAGGGCTGTACGTGCGCGCAAGAATGGAGAGCGGCAGATATCTGAATCAACTTCTGGAAAATGTGGAAAACAACATACAGCAGGCGGATGGTGAATATGAAGACCGGATAAGGCATTTGAAAGAGGACTATATTACCCGTGCACAGGCAGCGGCATATATCCTGACAGAAACTTCGGAAGCGGATGCCGCAGCGGCGCTGGATGCTCTCAGGGAAATTATGGAAGTCGGAGAGATCTCACTGATTGATCAAAGCGGAGAAATCTTCCTGAGTACAGATGACAGCCTGCCTGGCAGTATGGCAGATCAGGAATTGATGGAAGAGATGAGAACTGCACCGGATGGGGAGAAGGCAGCGGTCCGGATTGACATACCGGATTTTAAGTCACGCCCGGAATATTTCTATGCAGTGGCGGAGGCCCGGCCTGACTGGTTTGGGGAGAATCCGGATCTGCGGTGGTTTGAGATGGTGCGCATTGACGCGGATATGTCTGATCTGAATCTGCTCAGTGGGAAGGAACTGGTGGGAAACATTCTCAGACAGGCAACGACAGAGAAGCGGACCGGAATATTTGCAGTCAGCAAAACAAACGGGAAAATATTCGGAATTACAGAAAACAACAGTCAGGAGATCCGGCTGGAAGATGCGGACGAGGGGCAGGAATTGCTTGCGTATCTGTCGGATATACCGGAGGGGAAAAATGTGATTCGTATTGTAAACGGAGAATACAGGGCTATGGTATTAAAAAGTACGAGTGATATGTATCTGGC
Source organism: Candidatus Mediterraneibacter vanvlietii (assembly GCA_019113645.1). Classification (GTDB taxonomy): domain Bacteria; phylum Bacillota; class Clostridia; order Lachnospirales; family Lachnospiraceae; genus Mediterraneibacter; species Mediterraneibacter vanvlietii. Next base: position 36,115 of record DXGZ01000049.1, read on the forward strand.
GGCATATACCGGTCTGGACCAGCTTCTGGGGGATATGGTTCTTTCCTTTTTGATCGGGCTGACTGTTATAGGTCTGATCAGTATTTTGACAGTGATGATTGTGCGCCATTACCTCCAGAAGTATATGTTTCAGTATTTTGAACGGATCAGGGGAGATATCCACCTGGTTCTGAGCGGAGAAGGCAGAGCAGAGGGAGCGTCTGATGAGATCCCGGAGCTGAAGCCGCTTTTTGAAACGATTATCCGGCTGGAAGAAGGGTACACGGAAAAAACACGTGGAATAAACAGTATGGAGAACCTGCTTGCCCGGGCAAGGACCGAGGCAGAATATGACCGGCTGACCGGGCTGTATAACAGGAACGGGTTTGAGAGAAGAGTGAAACAGTCCCTGGAACAGGGAATTCCTTCAGGGATGCTTATTCTGTTTGATCTGGATAATTTTAAAAAGATCAATGATTCAGAGGGCCATCCGGAAGGCGACCGGGCACTTCGCATTTTTGCAGATTGTCTGACGCGTGGATTTCGCGGAGGAGATGTGACGGGAAGGCTGGGCGGGGATGAATTTGTTGTATTTATACCGAATCCGGTTCCACGGGATATTGTCGAAGATAAATTTCGGACTCTCCTAAATGAAGTGAGGAAGAACATGCAGGACTATCATGAAAAATACGGGGTGTCCGTCAGCATTGGCGCAGTTCCTGTGGAGAGAAATGACAGGAATTATGAGAAACTCTACCGCTGCGCGGATACCGCGCTGTACATTGCCAAATATCTTGGGAAAAATCAGTTCTATATCAATGACAAAAAAATTGACTGTATGAGGCGTGAGTGTATTCGATGCAGGGCAGACTGTCCCAGAAGCAGAATCCTTTCTTCTGCTGGAGAGCCATGCCGATAATTACTGAAAAAGAGGGGGAGCACAGATGGAGCAGGTATATATTGTGATTCCGGCCTTTTGCCCGGATCGGGAACTGTGCCGGCGTGTGGAGGAGATCCGCCTGACAGTCCCTTCGGAGATTGTGGTTGTAGATGACGGATCCGGAGAAGAATTCATCGGAATCTTCAGGCAGCTCAGAGAATCTGACGGATGTACCGTACTCAGCCATGACAAAAACAGGGGAAAAGGGGCGGCCCTGAAAACAGCCTTCCAATATATAAAGGAAAAAGAGGAAACCGGTAATAAAATTCTCTGCATTGACTGCGACGGCCAGCATCTTCCTGAGGACGGGCGGAAACTTCTGAAAAGACTGGGAGAACATCCGGAGGCGCTTATTCTCGGGGTGCGGGACTTTTCCGGCAGACATATTCCCTGGAGATCCAGGGTGGGAAACAGAGTGTCTTCCGGGCTTTTTAAAGTTTTTGCCGGAGTTGGCCTGGAAGATACACAGACCGGATTCCGCGCATTTGGAAGCAGGCTGCTGGAAATGATGCTCCGCGTACCGGGGCAGAGATATGAATATGAGATGCGGGTTCTCATTGCCTGCGCAAGGAAGGGAATTCCGATTTTAACGGAAACGATCGATACCATATATATAGATGATAATGAGGGCTCTCATTTTCGTCCGATACGTGACAGCTTCCGCGTAACTGCCGCGTTTTTTCTTGAGCCGGGGAGATTCGCCGCAAGTTCCATATTCTGCGCGGTTCTTGATCTTGGCCTGTTTCGGATTCTGGAGGGGGCGCCGGGAGATTTTGCAGGAATTGCCGCGGCTACCATACTGGCGCGGTGTGTGTCTGCGTCTGTGAATTTTCTGCTGAACAGAAACTGGGTTTTCGGAATACGGGGAGAACGGAAAAGAGGCAGAAGCTTTCTGCGCTATTTTATCCTGTGTTCAGGGATCGCGCTGGCTTCGGCGCTGCTGGTATCAGCGGTATCCGGAATTTCCGGAGCAGACCCGGTTCTGGCAAAAATACCGTGCGACCTTGTCCTGTTCCTTATCTCTTATATGATGCAGAAAAAATGGGTGTTTCCGCACAGAAGGGAGGATGGCGGGGCTGATGAATGATGAGAAAAAAAGAAACAGGTGGTTTATTCTGACGATCGCCGCCAACGGAATTTATCTTGTGTGGAGAATTTCTTCCACAATACCATGGGAGGCCGGCGTATTTCAGTCCGCAGCCGGAATACTTCTTGTACTGGCGGAAACAGTGACTACGCTGGGAATGGCTGAACTTATGATCGGAAAAATGAAAAGCAGTGATTATATGATTCCGCTCCCGGATATTCCGCAGGAAATGTTTCCGGATGTGGATGTATTTATCGCAACGCACAATGAGTCGGCTGATCTTCTCTATAAGACAGTGAATGCCTGTACCTTCATGGAATATCCGGATCCGGAAAAAGTTCATATCTATATCTGTGATGACGGTAACAGAGAGGCAGTTCGCAGTCTTGCCGAACGTTTCGGAATCGGATACCTGGGGCTGGCGGAAAACAGACATGCAAAGTCTGGAAATTATAATAACGCTCTTTCGCACACAGGCTCTCCGCTGATTGCCACATTTGACGCGGACATGATCCCAAGGAGAGAATTTCTGATTCGAACCGTACCATATTTTTTCATTCCGGACAGAAAAATCGGGCTTGTTCAGACTCCTCAGAGCTTTTACAATCAGGATCTGTTCCAGTTTCATCTGTTTTCTGAAAAAGATATCCCAAACGAACAGGACTTCTTTTCCCGGGAGATCAATGTTATGAGAAATGCCGCGAACGCGGCTGTATATACAGGAAGCAATACAGTGATTCTGCGTGCTGCGCTGGAGGAGATCGGCGGATTTCCATATGATACGGTGACGGAAGATTTCGAAACCAGTCTTCGGATGCAGAAGGCAGGGTATATCACTTACGCGACAACAGAAGTGCTTGCGGCGGGACTGTCCACAACAACAGTGGAGAGCATGATCAGTCAGAGAATCCGCTGGGCCAGAGGGGTGATCCAGAGCATTCGAAATACCCATGCCGTATTCAGCCGGGAGCTGTCACTGGCCGCGCGTATTTCTTACCTGAACTCCTGGCTGTACTGGTGGTCATTTCTGTGCAGGATGATTTTCATCATGGCGCCCATACTTTTCGCGCTGTTCGGATTTCAGCTTGTAGAATGCGGATTCTGGGAACTTCTGATTTTCTGGCTTCCTTCGCACCTTGCCTATCGGGTGTCGGTGGGATATCTGAGTACGAATATCCGGAATGTCAGATGGAGTCAGATCATTGATACCATTCTTGCGCCATGGCTGGTGATTCCGGTTTTTCTGGAATCTGTGGGTATTCACCATAAGACATTTAAGGTCACGGATAAGGAAAAAAAGAAGGGAAAACATACTTCTGCGCGCTATCTGCTTCCACACGGCGTACTGACATTTCTTACACTGCTTTCCATTTTCCGGTTTGCCAGGGGAAAATACGGGCTGGCACTTGTATACAGCAGCGTGATCCTCTTCTGGCTGGGATATAATCTGCTGGCGCTTCTCTACGCGATTTTCTTCATGATGGGAAGGGAAACACGCAGGATTTCAGATCGGATCGATGCGGATGAGAGAGCAGAAGGCTGGTTTCAGAAGGGCACACGGCAAGGGCACACAGTAGACGTTTCAGAAACAGGGATTGCTCTTCGGTTTTCGGAAAAAGTTCCCGTGGAAAGCGGGGAGCTTTTTCGAGTAGAAATAACAGCGGAAAATTATCATGCTCTGCTGGACGCGAGATGTGTATACAGCGGACAGAACGGTTTTGTTACGGCAACGGTCATTCCGGATACGGAAACAGATCGGAGAAACTGGTTTCAGATTATTCATGACAGAGAACATTCTCTTCCCCGTGAGATTGATCCATGGATGACAGTCTACGATGAGATTACACGAAATATAAGGATGCGCTGGAAAATCCGATGACAGAAAACATAAAGGACGTGTAGGAGGAAAAATTAGATGGTATCTGCGTGGAATACATGGAAAACAGTATTGTTTCTGCTTTCTTTCTGGGGATATTTTTTTTCGGTATACCGACTGGGAAAGGTAAAGATCTGGTTTGTTCCGCTTACCTGTATCTGCGGAATCAGTCTGTTTCTTTTCTGGGGAGGACTTCTGGATCTGCTTCCGGAAGCTGCGTATATTCTGATGGGAGGAGGTCTGGCCGGTTGTTTGATATTTCTCGTATATCTGTTCAGAGGAAAAGTGAAACGGCCTCGCATCACGGCGGCGGGGCTGTGCCTTGGGGTTGGAATGGCGGTGTTTCTTCTGCTTGCAGTCAGGCTGCGTTTCACCCACTATGATAATTTCTCCCACTGGGCAGTGATTGTAAAATACCTGATTCTGGCGGAACATTTCCCTGGAGCGGATACGGTTATGGTGCCGTTTCGCGATTATCCTCCTGGAGTCAGCCTGTTTGTCTATTATTTCTGCAAGTTCTGCGGGCATTCTCAGGGGATGATGCTTCTTGCACAGAACAGTATTCTGCTCAGCTGTTTCCTTGCGGTATTCGGGGTGGTAAAGGAGCCAAGAAGATTCCTGCTTTATTCCTTTCTGGGAATGGGATGTTCCATGCTTTCCTATCTTAATCTGACAATCCGGATTAACAACCTTCTTGTCGACTTTCTGCTTCCGCTGCTTGCGATGGCATCCATGGCAGTGTCATACGGCTGTAAAGGGCGGCCCGGCCAGCTGTGTTTCCTGCAGATTCTGATTCTCGGATTTACGGGAATTGTGAAGGAAACCGGTGTGTTCTTCGCCGGAACTGCTGCTCTGTTTGCTGTCTTTGAGACTGTAAGCGGCAGATCGAGAAAAGAAGATACCGGAAAGAAGGAAGACAGTGAAAAGGAAATCTCCGAAAAGGAAAAAAGCGAAAAAGAAGATAGCGAAAAGGAAAAACGGGAAGAGAAAAGCAGGCTGCCGCGGAGCATATGTGCATTGCTGCTGGCAGCAGGGACGGTTCTTCCGGTCCTGGGCTGGCAGTATCATCTGGAAACAGATCTGGCGGGATTTGAGGGAAAATTTAACATCACAGGAGAAGATGCGGGGGGATCCGTGTCAGAATCCGAAGCGCCGGAACAGGAGAAAACGGATGCTTTCTCTGAGGAACACGGAAAACCGGTATCCGAAGAACTCAGAGGTCAGGTGATTCGGAATTTCGTATATACTGCATTGGATCTGTCCGGAAGGGCGGCTCAGTCCATCCTGTTTTGCACCGTAATCGCAGCAGCGGCGATTCTGTTTTCCGCATGGAAAATGAAACGGCGCTGGAAGCTGGGAAGAGTGATGTCGGCGGGAATCATTATGCTTTTGCTGTATTATGCCGGTATGCTCTGGATGTATCTGTATGTCATGCCTGAGCAGGAGGCGCTTCGGCTTGCGGGCTTTGAAAGATATGCCAGCAGTGCGGCAGTGTTTTTCTGCGGTATTCTGATAATGGCTGCCGTTCCGGATATAGAGAGGTCATTTGCAGTGGGAATTGACGAGAGGGGGGCTTACCGCGCCTACTCGTCTCCTGCGGCAAAGAGACGATATCAGTATGCGGTTCTCGCAAGCATGCTTCTGGGTGTGAATTTTCTCTATTCAGAATATAACGGCCTGGTCAGTATACGTGAAGAGTACGGGGATTCCCTGCCGGGACGCGTGGAAAGGATCACAGGGGACTGCTGGTATGAAGGTGCGGCGGCAGATGAAAGGTCTTATCTCGTTTTTGCTTCAGATGATGATGGTCAGGTGTCCAGCGGCGAGGTACGGTATGTGTTCAGGTATTTTCTGTGGGCGCCGGATGTGGAGGTGAGAGAGAGCACGGGGCAGGAGATATTGGAAGAAACGGATCACAGATATGATTTTGTGATTTTGCTTGACCGGGAGTAAAACGCCGGATTCTGACAGAAACCTGCATTTTTACAGCTTTGACAGGTAAAAATAATTCGCACTAAACCTATTGAAAATGCACAGCTTCACTGCGAAAATAGAATTATTACAAAAATCTTTTTCGCGGTGAGGTTGAAATGGGAAGAAAAGAACAGAGAATCAAAAAAAGACTTGAAAAAAATCCAGTTAAAGAACTTAATAAAATCCAAAACAGATATTCTAGTCCGCTGTTCTGGAAGTTTGCCCACACAGAAGATCCCCGGCATCCGAGCTATATCACATATACAAACCGGATGATGCTGGGGACTTTATATTATAAGGGAATTGCGGGTATCGACAGCATGCAGGAGATGACAGAACAGTTTAATGATGAGACGGTTTCCAAAAATCTGTCTATGTTTATAGGGGAAAAAGCAGGGGAATACGTTCCACATCATGTAACAGAGAATGAATATCTGGAAAGGCTGGATCCCATGGAACTGGAAGAGATCAAACAGGATTGTGAGACAAAAGCATTCCTCCGGTTGGCAGGACGAATTAAGAAGAGATTTCCACGTCTGCTGATCCTGCTGCTGGCAGACAGCCTGTATGCATCGAAAACAGTCATGGATCTGTGCAGGGAATACAAGTGGGAATTTTTGATCCGATATAAAAAGGGAAGTATTCCAAGCATAATGGGAGAATACGAAAAGATCCCGGAAAAAATGGCAGAAACAGGAAGGAAACGCTGGAAGATAGAGAATGAGGGTTTTAACCGGCAGAAAAACTGGCAGGGGAGCATTACCCATACATGCAGCTGGAATGACCAGGCGCAGAAGAACCATTATCTGATGGCACAGATCTCAGATTTTATGAAACAGCTGTATGAGTATTATTATTTAAGGAAAAATGGGATAGAAAAGAAACAAAAAAATATATCTTCTGATTTGTTAGAAAGCTTTGGCCAGCGGATAACAAAAGAAGATATATTTCCAGTTGATGAATATACACAGTCATTCAACTGAGATAAGTATAGCAAAGGAAGTGATGCCTGCCAAGAGGAAAATGAACTGAATTATCCACAAAACCGGAGAATTCGGCCATCAGCTCTTAAAAAGTGGATAAGTTCAGAAGAAAAACAAAAATTGGGAATAACTTATTTTTTGTGAGAAATTCATTGGCGTATGGCAGGCAAATATATTTTACCGTTTAAAACTGAAACAAAGGCAATCCGGTTGTGAAAACAAAGAAAATCGTCTATACTTTTTGATAAGGTATAGACGATTTTCTTTATGGTGATCATATTAACAGGAGGAAGCAGACTATGAAAATGAAAATAAGAAACAAGACAGCATTTACCGACGAGGTAACACCGTTAGAAAAGGAGAATGCACAAGTCTCTTACGAGGCGGCTCTGGAGGGAATCGTCCTCATGGAAAACGACGGAACACTTCCGCTGAAGCCAGGAAAAGTGGCGCTGTACGGAGCAGGGGCCGGTATGACGATCAAAGGCGGTACCGGTTCGGGAGAGGTAAATGAGCGGCATGCAGTCTCGATCCTTGAAGGGATGGAGGAAGCAGGATTTACAGTGACAACAAAGCGATGGCTTAAGGGATACGAAGAGGAATATAAAAAGGGTGAGGAAGCATATGCAGCAGAATTCCGCCGCCGGATGATGAAGCTGGATATCGTTAATATGATGGGAACTCCTTACCAGTATCCGTTCGGCCAGCCGGTTACGATCGAGGATGTACAGGATTCCGACACGGATACTTGTATCTATGTGGTGGCCCGTCAGGCCGGGGAGAGCGCGGACAGGAAACTTAAGAATTTTGAATATTCTCTGTCGGACGAAGAGAAGGCTAATCTCGCCATGTGCGCGGCAAATTATGAGAAAATGATCGTTGTGATCAATGTGGGGGCCGTGTTTGACATGAGCTTCCTGGATGAGATTGCAGGGATCGGAGCGGTTGTATATTATGCGCAGCAGGGAATGACGGGAGGAAAGGCGTTTGCCGATCTGATCAGCGGAAAGGTCTCACCGTCTGCAAAGACCGTAGACACATGGCCGAAGAAATATGAAGACATTCCGTTTGCAATGGACTACAGCTATCTGAACGGCGATGTAGATGAAGAATATTACAGAGAGGGAATCTATGTGGGGTACCGCTATTTTGACAGTTATGACGTGGAGCCGCGCTATCCGTTCGGATACGGACTTTCATACACGGACTTCTCTGTGGAAAACGAAAATGTACTGGTGGACGGTGCGAAGGTAACTGTCACTGCGAAAGTGACAAATACGGGAGACACATATGCCGGAAAAGAAGTCGTCCAGCTCTATGTGAGCTGCCCGCAGACCGGGATGGCAAAGGAATATCAGAAGCTGGCTGCATTTGTTAAGACAGATGAACTGAAGCCGGGAGAATGTGAGACGGTATCCTTAGCATTTGATATACAGGATGTAGCATCTTACAGAGAAGATGATGCAGCGTTCGTGCTGGAGAAAGGGGATTATATTTTAAGGCTCGGCACGTCTTCCAGGGATACGTCAGCCGTGGCAGCAGTAGTGCTGGATGATGATATCGTGACAGAGCAGTGCGCACATATCTGTCCTGTTGTATATACAGTTAAGGAAATGGAAGCTCCGATGCTGACAGACACGCATGACATACAGGATACGGATCTGGAGCGCATCCCGCTGAAAACAGCAGATATCGCGACAGCAGGGCATCAATATGCGGAACCTGAGATTTATTCCTCTCCGGTGACAGATGCAGTTCTCAATGTTCTCTCGGATGAGGAATTGTGTGATGTAGTGACCGGCGCAGGAGCATCGGGCGGCGGACCGAAATTCTTCGAGGCTCCCGGATCGGCAGGATATACGACGGGAGAACTTATCGGGAAGGGGCTTCCTAATGTCTGCCTGGCGGACGGGCCGGCAGGCCTGCGCCTTCAGAAAACTTCTGTTGTGATGAGAAACGGCAGATTAAAAGGTGTAGAGCCAATGCTTTCAGCTATGAACTATATACCTGATTTTATGAAGAAGTTTGCACTTGGAAATCCGGAGAAACGGCCGTGTGTCTATCAGTTTGCAACGTCATTTCCGGTAGGACTTGCTCTGGCACAGTCATGGAATACTGCTCTTGTCGAGCGTGTCGGAGAAGCGGTCGGAAAGGAGATGGAGAGATACGGCGTCACTTACTGGCTGGCTCCGGGTATGAATATCCATAGAAATCCTCTATGCGGACGTAATTTTGAGTATTATTCGGAAGACCCGCTCCTAACAGGAAAGATAGCGGCAGCCATGAGCCGCGGCGTGCAGTCAAGAAGAGGGTGCTATGTCACGATCAAGCACTTCTGCTGTAATAATCAGGAGGATAACAGAAATCATACAAATGCCAATGTTAACGAACGTGCGCTCCGGGAAATTTATCTGAGAGGTTTCAGGATCGCAGTACAGGAGGGACATGCAAAGGCGGTCATGACAAGCTATAACAAAGTCAACGGTACCTATACGAATAACAGTTACGACCTGTTGACAAAAGTATTGAGAAATGAGTGGGGATTTGACGGAATTGTCATGACAGACTGGTTCGCTACCGGAAAAGGAGTGGGAAGCCACAGTGACGCGATCGAAGCCGGCAATGATCTGATCATGCCCGGCGGAAAAGGCGCTGCCGGAGAGCTCAAGAAGAGACTCAGGGCAGGAGAGCTTGATACGAAAGCACTGAAGCGGTGTGCTGCAAATGTGATCCGTGGAATTACAGGGTCAAGGATCTATCAGGCTTACAGGAAGATGGAGAAGAAAAATGTCTCTGATGAGTAGAAGAGCGGGGGCCGCATAGCAGTCTGATATAAGAGGGAAGAAATTTCAGTAACAGGGGACAATTCCATGTGGAGAGATTTCTTCCCTCTGTATTAATAAGAGTCTGTGTAAAAAGGATAATTATTCATGAACATACGAAAGAAGCGTTCTGCACGGGAAAGTGGAAAAGATAAAAAAAGGACAGGCGGACGATATATCAGAATCCGTCTGTCATCTGCAGCCATTCTTCTGCTCGGGAGTGCTCTTCTGATGATACTTGCAGCCAGGACCGCAAATTTCGCGGAATGGTATTCGGAGCACATATATCCGATAGCGGTGGAGAGTATCGGCCGTCTGTGCGGCGTGATCCCTTTTTCTGTATCAGAGATCGGAATCTGTATATTATTAATTGCATTTTTAATAACAATGATACGCACGATCGTAAAATCCGTGCATTCACATACACTGCAGGCATTGCCCGGATGGCTGTCCGGCGTGCTCCTGGCAGTTGGAATACTGGCGTTTCTCTATACTGCATGCTGTGGGATCAACTATCATCGAAAATCATTTTCCGAGGAAGAGGGAATCGTTACATATGAGTACAGCGCGGATGAACTGAAGGAGATATGTATCTGGCTTACGGAAGAAATCAATGTGCGGGCGGATGATGTGGGAAGAGACGAAAACGGAATTCTCGAACTGGAAGCTTCGGAGCGGGAAGGCGGAATTGAAGCTATGCAGAGCCTCGCTGAAGAGTTTCCTGTACTTGAGGGATATTATCCGCAGCCGAAAGCACTGATCATATCGGAGATACTGTCTTATCAGGGACTGACCGGCATCTATCTGCCTTTTACCGTGGAGGCAAATTATAACGGGGACATGCCGGCATATGACAAGCCCTTTACCGTGTGCCACGAACTGTCGCATCTGCGCGGATTTATGGAGGAGCAGGAGGCGAACTTTATCGCATTTCTCGCGTGTATCAGTTCAGAGCGTGCAGATTTTCAGTACAGCGGATATCTGTCCGGATGGGTCTACTGTATGAATGCTCTGTATCGGGCGGATTATGAGAGCTGGCAGGCAGTACGGGGACTGCTGGATGAAGCGGCAGAGCCTGATCTGACGGATGGCGTGAAGAGCTATAACAGGATGGTAGATCTGATCGTGGCGTATTTCGGAAATGAAATCTCAGAATGAAAGATAAATACGCAACCATCTGAAGGGATAAAAGGTAATACTTATGAGGAAACTTTTTAAAAAGAGGGAAGCAGTCGATGTAGAAGAGGCGCTCCATACATACGGAGATATGGTCTACCGTCTTGCATTGGTGCAGATGAAGAACCGGAGCGAGGCGGAGGATGTATTTCAGGAGGTGTTTCTGAGACTTATCAGATATGCGGCAGATGAAGAAACGGTTCTGAACGAGGTATCCGCCGCAACGTATATTTTTATGGACGACGCCCTGTGTTCAGGACAGTATGAGACATTTCTGGAGGCTGTGCCGGACTGGCTCACAGAGAACTGTCAGGGCGTGCCGGCGGGGATTTACCTGCGTATGGCAGAGTCTGAAGGATGGCAGCAGATCGACAGATCCAATTATGAGGATAAGCTCCGGGAAGATATTTATACAGGAGAGGCGGAGTGCGCGATCTCCGGAAGCGGGAAAGTGACAGTGTATTAACTGAGAGGAAGAAATATCATGAGGAAGATTTTATTGCTTACAGTATGCTGCGCCCTTGTATGCAGTCTGAGTGGATGCATTGTTTTCAGGAGAGGATCATCCAATGAATATCGCTCTGATGAAGAATTGGCTGATGAAATGATAGAAAACATTATCGATTGCGCAGAAAAGGAAGATGCCAAAGCACTGACAGAATTATTTTCGCAATATGCTGAGGATAGTACGTTAAACTTAGCTGAACAGGCAGAAGAATTTATAGAGTTTTTTCAAGGCCAATGCAAAAGCTGGAAAGGAAATGCAAGTTCCCATAAAAAAAGTGAATACGGAAAAACAATCTGGCGGGAATTGAAAGGGCAGTATTCAGTTATTACAGATGAAGCACAATATAAAATAGCATATATTTATATTCCTTTTCACAGAGAAGAACCGGATAAAGCAGGGCTTACTGCAATAGAGATCACTACAGAAGAAACTTTTAACCAGGATTGGTTTCTTTGGAGTCTGGATCAGAAACCGGGAATCTATGTGACAGAAGACAAGGAAGAAATGCTCTCAGAACAGAGGCTGATCACTCCGGAAGAACTGATCCGGGCGGCAGGACTTACAAAAGAACAGTACCGCGGAGCCGACCTTGAACAGTTTATTGAAGATTTTGCCATCACGGAGGAAGATGTGGATACGCTCAACATACCTTTACTTCTGGAAGAATACGAACCGGACCGCAAAGACGGGCTGATCGATGTGAGTTATCTCATTGAAGATGACATAGAAAAACGTACGTCTGATTTTACAGAGAATGTATATGCCATTGCTTTTATGGAAAACAAGAATACAAGTACAGAATGTGTATATTACGATCTGCCGGATAGAAAACGATATCAAACGTCGAATGCGTATCTCTTTGATGATCTGTACCAGACAGAGCCAGAGTATTATGCGGACGGACAGCAAATGGTGGAGGCGCTGGATAAGTACGGAGTTTTCAGCTGGGAATCCGGAACAGATGAAGAGGAGATCACAGATCCCCAGTACATGGTACTGGCAGTGGAATATGAGGACGGGACCGTATTCCGTGTAAAAGCGTCCGGCTTACTGTCGCAGGTGCTGCCGGACGAGTACGATGAAGTGAGAGAAATGCTGTTGTCAGGAGAACACAGCGGAAGTTAGAGGAAAATGAGTATTGTTTCAAAGGAGGACGCCATGGACAGAGAATTTGAAGATGAATTTATGGATGCGCAGTCACAGATTATTTCGCTATGTGTCGAATTTGCGGGCAATAGGGCTGATAAGGTTTATGCCTATGGATCCATCGAAGAAAGCAGTATTTCTTTTAATGCATTTTTCAAGATTGACGGTCAGATTAAAACAACAAATAATATAGCTGCCGATACAGACTCGATATGGGATTTTCTGGATCTTGGTGAATCGGATCTGGAGAAGATAAAACAAATATGCATACACTATGGAAAACCTGTCCCCACAGAATTAAAAATGATCTATGACTGTAAAAGTGGTAAAATAGACACGAAATACAAATATGAAAGTATCTGTTCCGCAAAGACAGGGACAGATTCAAGCGAAATTTTTATGAAGTGGTTAGATGAGGTTCTCCAAAGCATATGGAAGAGATAAAACGGCATTGTGAAAAAGTCATACAGATACTCCGTTCCGATTATAATACGCAGTTACAGTATTCGGGAATAATCAAAAAAATATATGACGTTATGTTACAGATCATATCCTGCGATAATGTCAATGAACTTCCTGATATTCACTGGAACGACATAGCGCGGTGTTTTGCTGACGAAACGACGGATTATCAAAGTCCTATACTCTTTGAGATAGATAAAATTGCAAAGCTGTCAGAGGAAAAATAATGCCAGAGAGAATGGATTGGAAGATAATAATTCTTGTCGCATGTGCCACTTTTATATATTTTCTTTCGGCAGGATTTTTACCTGACCGCCTGTTTGTAAGTATAGAAGTCATGAAAGAGGAAGAGAAGATATAGTCTGACTTAAAGGGAAAGTAATGAAGCAGTTGAGAAAAACAGAATGGCGGAGAGGATACCCCATTAAGAAAAACCTGGCCCTGTGTGCATGGGGTCTGATGGTGCTCGCAGGCTTCGCCGGAATATTGTCGCACCCGGAGAATATTCCATCGCTGGCGGCGAGTGTTCTTGCATTGGCGGGCGCAGTCCTGACGCTGCCGCGCCTGCTCAGATATTACAGAACAACATACCATAGTCTGCCCGCTCTGAACAGGCGGCTTACAAAAGAAGAGCAGGAGGAACTGCTCGAAAACGAAAATTTTGAGACGATCACTGAGTTGAAGACAGAATCACTGCGGTGGACAGATATTGCTGAAAGTGCGCACTGGCTCCGGATCAATGGAAGATATATTCCAAAAGAACTTGTGATCTTAGGAGGGGCTGAAGTAACCGGCAATATAATGAACCGGAGAAGGAGAGCGGGGTTCTTGCGGATCTTATAGAAGATGCAGGAGAATTGCGGCAGAAATGTATCGAGAGAATGCCATCATATTTGAAAAAAGTTGACGAAAAAGTATGGTGGACTGAGAAGACAAGAAAGAAGATGGAACAGTGGGAAGCAGACCGGGAGAATACATTATGAGTGAAATAAAGTTTAAAGTCTCTAAAGATGGAAATGAAAAGAAATATATTCCTCTGATCAGAAAAATGCTGAGTCGCTCCCTTTCCGAAATAAGAGAATGCTTAAGTAATAATGGCTATATCGATATATGCAGTCTGGAAAACATAGAGGGGCTGCAGCATATGAACGAGCTCATTGAGGAGCTGCAGAAAAAAGGGGCGGAAATTGTACTGTATGAGGATGACAGAGTTGTAGAAACTGAATTCCTGAAAAATATCATTGAAGCACACTTTGATGCAGAAAGGTATCTGCAGGAAACGGACGATAAAGTTATTGAGAAAGATTGAATGATTTGAGGAGGGAGATTTATGAGGATTACAGACATTTTTGATGCAGTAAGAGATGGAACTTATTCGGAGTTTTTGAAGTTTTATACAGGAGATCCGAATCTGTTCAATAAGTATACAGGATTAAGTTTGTTTCAATTAGTGTTTGTCAATGACCATAATACAGATGAAAAAATAAAGATGATTCGATTTTTAATATCTGAGGGGGCGGATGTTAACTTTAAAAGTCCAAAAGATCAAAGAAATGCGCTGCATATATTTTACTTCTCTGTATTGAGACCTGATCCGCAGTACATGTTAAAAGTAACTCAGCTGTTGGTCGAGGCGGGGGTGGATATAAACGAAAAAGACAAATATGGCGCAATTCCACTTAATTATGCGATTACCGTTGTAAAGCTGCCGACAGAGACGGCTATGCCGGTATATAAATATTTAATAGATCACGGTTCAAATATCTATGAAAAGGACAGTTTTGGAAAAGCGTGCATTGATTATGCAAAGGAATATTCATGGAGAAATGGACTTATAAGTTTGATGGAGGACAGAATCTGACAGAGAAAGACGTTCGTGACGCAATAGAGAAGCTGCAGCGTGTTTTACAAACAGAGATTACTTTTAAAAAAGTATAAATGGAATATCTGGCTGTTTAGATAAAAAGTATGCCGGGAAAGGAAGCATCATGGGCAAATCAGGAAGAAAAATAAAAAATCATGAGATCATTCTCTGTATTCTCGTGCTGGCAGTCATAGCAGCCGGTCTGCTGCTGCCTGAGACAGGGAATCTCGTTCTGCTGGATGAATTCTGCGATGTCGCGGTCATATGGATCGTGTGTATCTATGTGATCGTGAGGGTTTTGCGGAACAGGACCGCGCTGCCCTTTTCCGGGAGAGCGGCGGGGGTGGCGGCCGTTATTGTATGTATCGCTGTTGCACTCTGGTTTTCGAAAGACATAGGGCTCGATCTTGCGGCAGGTCCGCAGACGGCCACATTGACAGACATACAGCTGAGTAAGGCGCAGGCGCATACCGGGATTTTCTCGCACCATTATTATCTGACCGGTTCTGATAATAATGGCGTGACGCTCCGGGCAGAGATAACAGGGGAAGAGTATAGCAGGCTGCCGCAGGGCGGGACTGTCACGATCGAGTATTACGAACATACGCGGCGGATCGTGAAGGTGTACTGAAATACCAGGGAAAGGCAGAGGATTATAAAGGAAATGCCAGTCTTCATGAATCAAGCAAATACGGCAGGACAGTCTTCAGTGAATATAAAGCGCACTATTCCCTGACGACTGATCAGGAAGATTATATGGTCGCATTTCAGTATAGAATGCTCGATGCGGATAATCCGGATCAGGTGGGGTTAGTTTCCTTTGAGATCGTCACGAAAGAAGCCTTTGACAGAGAAGATTTCCTCTGGACTTACGAGGACAATCCGGGGGTATATGCAACAGAATAAAACAGGTACGAATACAATGGCTTTCAAAAAAGATGTGGTGGCAGATAGCGAAATGTGGTAGAATAGCCCTGTTGAGCATATGTGCTCATGCTGTACGGTTTGTTCACACTGCATGGCACGCTCATACCGCATGAAGTATAAGATTCAAGAAGGAGGATTACATGATCAAATTATATGACAACGGCGTCTATCTTTTGAACGGCGCTGAGATAGTGGAAGATACAGGTAATGTACAGGTTCCGCTTTCAAAAGAAGAAGCTGCGCAGAATACAATGGCTTACGGCATCCTGGAAGCGCACAATACTTCCGGCAACATGAAGAACCTGCAGATTAAATTCGACAAGCTGACATCTCATGATATCACGTTTGTTGGTATTATCCAGACAGCGCGTGCGTCAGGACTTGAGAAATTCCCGATCCCTTACGTACTTACCAACTGCCACAACAGTCTCTGCGCGGTAGGCGGTACGATCAACGAGGATGACCACATGTTTGGACTGACCTGTGCGAAGAAATACGGCGGCGTTTATGTTCCGCCCCATCAGGCAGTCATCCATCAGTTCGCACGTGAGATGCTGGCAGGCGGCGGCAAGATGATCCTCGGATCTGACAGCCATACACGTTACGGCGCGCTCGGAACCATGGCAATGGGTGAGGGCGGACCGGAGCTTGTAAAACAGCTTCTCAACAAAACCTATGATATCAAGATGCCGGGCGTGATCGCTATCTATCTGGAAGGCGAGCCGATGAAGGGCGTAGGCCCGCAGGACGTTGCACTTGCCATTATCGGAGCAGTATTCAAAAACGGCTATGTGAACAACAAAGTAATGGAGTTCGTAGGACCGGGCGTGAAGAACTTAAGCGCAGACTTCCGTATCGGAATTGACGTTATGACAACAGAGACAACCTGTCTGTCCTCCATCTGGACAACAGATGAGAAGATCGAGGAGTTCTATGAGATCCATGGAAGAAGCGGCGACTATAAAGAGCTGAATCCGGGAGCATGTGCATATTATGACGGATGCGTATATGTGAACTTAAGCGAGATCAAACCGATGATCGCCATGCCGTTCCATCCGAGCAATGTATACACAATCGATGAGCTTAACGCAAACTTAAAGGATATTCTTCACGATGTGGAGCAGAAAGCTCTTGTCAGCCTTGACGGTGCGGTAGAGTACTCCCTTCAGGATAAGATCCGCGATGGAAAACTTTACGTAGAGCAGGGAATCATCGCAGGATGCGCAGGCGGCGGATTTGAAAATATCTGCGAGGCGGCAGACATCATCAAGGGACATAATATCGGTTCAGATGCATTTACATTCAGTGTATATCCTGCAAGTATGCCGGTTTACATGGAACTGGTGAAAAACGGAGTTGTGGCAGATCTTCTGGAGGCTGGTACGGTTGTGAAGACAGCGTTCTGCGGACCGTGCTTCGGCGCAGGCGACACACCGGCGAACAATGCGTTTTCCATCCGTCACACAACGAGAAACTTCCCGAACCGCGAGGGAAGCAAGCTCCAGAGCGGACAGATCTCTTCTGTTGCGCTTATGGATGCCCGTTCCATCGCAGCGACAGCAGCGAACAAAGGATTCCTCACACCGGCAACTGCCATGGATGTGGAATACAAGGGACAGAAATATCACTTCGACAGCAACATTTACGCAAACCGTGTCTTTGACAGCCACGGCGTAGCAGATCCGAGCGTGGAGATCCAGTTCGGACCGAATATCAAAGACTGGCCGGAGATGTCAGCGCTTCCGGAGAACCTGATCGTTAAAGTTGTATCTGAGATCCATGATCCGGTTACAACAACTGATGAACTGATTCCGTCCGGGGAGACATCCTCTTACCGTTCTAATCCGCTGGGACTGGCAGAGTTCGCTCTCTCCAGAAAAGATCCGGCATATGTGGGACGCGCTAAAGAAGTTCAGAAAGCGCAGAAAGCCATTGAGGCTGATACATGTCCTCTCGATGTGCTGGAAGAACTGAAACCGGTAATGGAGACAATTCAGAAATCCTATCCGGAAGTCGGCAAAGGAAACATCGGCGTCGGCAGTACAATCTTTGCTGTAAAACCGGGAGACGGTTCTGCCCGCGAGCAGGCGGCTTCCTGCCAGAAAGTACTCGGCGGCTGGGCGAACATCGCCATCGAATATGCAACGAAACGTTACCGCTCCAACCTGATCAACTGGGGTATGCTTCCGTTCCTGACAGATGCCGACCACGAGAACCTTCCGTTCAAAAACGGAGATTACATCTTCGTGCCGGACGTGAGAAAGGCAGTGGAAGACAAAGCAGACGTAATCAAGGCATATGTAGTTGGCGAGAAGCTCACGGAGATCGACCTGAGACTGGGTGACCTGACAGACGCAGAGAGACAGATCATACTGGATGGATGCCTGATCAACTACTACAAAGCAAACAGATAAATCTGAGTTTCTCTGATTCTTCGATGGAGGAAAACGTCCGAGAATTGCGGAATAAAGATCGTAAAGACGTATTCAAAGGGAAGGAGCATTGTCTTTTGCTCCGCTCCATGAGGCAAGAAAAACTAGAAAA